>JBEKKD010000052.1:0-14185 GCA_050010895.1 Armatimonadota bacterium | reverse complement strand
GCGTCGACGTAAGGCTTGATGCGGGCGATCTCGGCACCGATCGCGTCCTTGCCCGCGGCGAGCGCTCGCTTATTCACCCCGCCGAAGAGCAGCACGTCCTTCCCATACTTCTCTCGCAGCACGATCGGGTCGCTTCCTCCGGCCACCTCCACCGGGAACATGCCGTTCACGCCGCCCTTCAGCCAGAACCCGACCAGCGCGTTGATGTTGCCGTCGCAGTCGGTGTAGATGATGTCGCAGCCATGCTTCCTCAGCACGTCCGTGATCCGCTTGTACCGCGGTACCATCAGCATGTCGAACGCCGCGGGCGAGATCATCGGGCCGCCCTTGTAGCACATATCCTCCCAGCCGCTGCCGAAGTCGATCTGCACCTGCGGCGCCGCCCACTCGATGGTCTTGATCACGATTTGCGTGATCTGCTCCATGATCTCCTCGAGCAGCACCGGGTCGTCGTGCACCATCATCGCCGCGCGCTCGAAGCCCATCCAGTCGCGGATCCAGCCGTAGAGACTGCCGATGCCGATGCCCAGCGGGTAGTCCCGCGTCGCCCACCCCTTCTTCATCGCCTCCCAGTCCGTCGGACCGGGGAACCTGCGCGGGTCATTCGGGTTCAGTCGCCACTTGAAATCCTTTTCCCACACCTCGCGGCCCTTCAGTGCGAAGTCGAGGAAGTGCGGGATGGACGACTTGCCGGAGGTGTAGATCAGGCACGTCGCTCCGTTCTCATCCTGGATCAGCAGTTGATCGCCGCGCTCCTCCAGCACCTTATGCTCGAACCCCGGAAGGATGCCGGCATGAACCGGAACGTGGCCCGTCGGATCGAACCCGAAATAGACGTCGGCTTTCCAGTTGTCGTCGATCTCCTTCGGCAGCCCCTGCTCGTGCCAGTCTCGCAGCGTATCGTCCCAGTAGCCGAACTCGTGGTCGGGGATGCGATCCACGGACTGGAAGTGCATGGTGCGCAGGAAGCGTTCTCGATGGGTCACAGTCGGTTCTCCTTCACTCAGGGGTTGCTGTGTGGGACGATCCATTCATAATGATTTCCGGCAGCGGCCGCAAGTCGGTGATCCGCAGGCAGTCAGCGTCGGGGTGCGCGGCGCGGCGGTCGACCAAAACGGCGCGCATGCCGGCCGCTTCCGCGCCCTTCACATCATCGGCGTAGCTATCCCCGACGTGCCAGGCCGAAAGCCCCGCCGCGGCCGCCGCTTGTGCGGCGCTGAGGAACATGTATCCCGCGCTCTTCGAGCTGCCCGCGGAGAACGCGTCCACTACGAAGCTGAAGTAATCGCGGATGCCGAGTCGCTCGAGATCGGGACCTGCGAGGGGCCTCCCCGTCACGATGCCGAGGCGCGCGCCGCGCGCTCGCAGATCGCTCAGCACCTCGGGGACCTCGGGGAACAGCCCTATCCGATCCGGCGCGGAGAGCAGTTTCTCCAGCCGGGCCGTGTGCTCTCGCAAATCCCGAGTCACGCCGAGCGCGGCGAGCAAGTGCCCGTCATAGTCCATCCAGAACTCGTGAACGTCGCCCGTGCCCGCGTGCTTCCCGATGCACTCCTCATAGAAGCCCGTGAACGCCCCGTTGAGCACCGCTCTGGCCCGATCGACAGAGGCATCGACGCCAGCCTCCTGTGCCACCTGCGCAAACGCCTCGGCCCAGTGGGTCTTGTACTCAACGAGGGTGTCGTCAACATCGAAGAAGACGTAGGCGTGGGACAGCAAGACGGTTCCTCTCCACGGTTCAGGGGCCGTCACAGCTCGCCGAGCGGAACAGCCCCCATATCAAACGAGCCCACCCACCTCGGGCAGACTCGGTCGGCCAGAAGTATACCAGCGGGGAGGGGGGTGGTCAAATGGAGGCGCGGGGGGGTGTGACCCCCAAGCCTGGGCTGCTGCCGATGTGTCATTCTGAGCGAGCGCGCGGGCGGGATGCTAGAGGGAGTGGCGTCCGCGAGCGGACGCCGACTACCAGATGGATTTGTGTTCCGGGGCTGAAGCCCCCGGGACACCAATCAGAACGGCGTGATTCCTCGCTACGCTCGGAATGACAGAAAGGCAACATCCTACCAACCCAGACGCGGGGCTCCAGGAAACGGTATCCAGACGCAGTCTGTAGGTTGCTCCGGTAGCCCTGCTGCGGGAACGCCCTCAGGCCTTCAGCCCATGGTACCGCCACACCCGCTCCTTCACCTCGCGCACGGACTGCTCGGCGAACTGGCGGGCGGCTTCGGCCCAGACGGGGTCGATGTCGGGGGTGACCTGGTCGTGCAGGAACGGAAGCTCTTTCTTCTCCGGCTCGGCGGGGTTGCACGACTTGCGTTTGCGATGGGCTTCCGACGTGTTCGAGCTCTCGAAGCGGTAGCGTTTGGCCTGCGACTCGGGGATGCGCTCGGGCGGCGTCACCTCGGCCATGCGGGCGAAGGCCAACGTCCACGCGCGCGGCACGACCGTGAGGTGATATCCGCCGCCGCCGACGGCGATCCATCGCGGGAAACGCTGCGCGATCTCGTCGATGACGGCGATATAGCCGTGCGTGGTCAGACACATATGCGTGAGCGGGTCCTCGAAGTGCGTG
The DNA here is from genome assembly GCA_050010895.1 of Armatimonadota bacterium. GTDB lineage: Bacteria > Armatimonadota > Hebobacteria > Hebobacterales > Hebobacteraceae > JBEKKD01. The sequence continues at coordinate 11,613 of JBEKKD010000052.1, read as the reverse complement.
TCCGCGCCGAGCTGAGTGAGGATGAAATCGGGCGCGAACGCCTCCAGAATGGGGAGCACGGCCTCGCGGAGTGACTTCAGATACACCTCGTCGTTGGTATACGGCGAGAGCGGCAGGTTAACCGAGAACCCCTCCCCCTCACCTTCGCCGATTTCGCTGACCTCGCCGGTGCCGGGGAAGAGGTACTTCCCGCTCTCGTGCACCGAGACGGTGAGCACGTCGCGCCGGCTGTAGAACGCTTCCTGGACCCCGTCACCGTGGTGCGCGTCGATGTCAAGGTAGGCGACCTTGACCCCGTCGCCGGCGCGGTGCAGCAGGTGCGCGATGGCGATGGCGGGATCATTGAACACGCAGAAGCCGGCCGCCTTCGCGTGGTGGGCGTGATGCAGACCGCCGGCCGGGTTGAACGCGACCGAAGCCTTGCCATCGAACACGAGATCCGCGGCGAGGATCGAGGCTCCTGTGATCAGCGACGTCGCCTGGTAGCTGCCCTCGGTGATGGGGTTGTCGATAGTGCCCAGCCCGAACGCATACGGTCGCTTCGTCGATCTGCCTTCACTGGGGGCGCGGACGGCATCGATGTACTCGCGGCTGTGGATCAGCGCCACCTCGTCTTCGTCGGCCGCTGAGGGCCTGGCGATGGAGACATGCTGGTGCTCCAGGATGCCGCAGGCGCGCAGCATCTCGTAGGTGCGCGCCACCCGCACCGGCTTCATTGGGTGGGAAGGGCCGAAGTCGTAATCTTTGAAACGCGGCGTATAGACGAGGGCGGCCGTTCGCATGGAGAGCTAGATCACTGCCCGCGACCGCGCTGCTGGCCCGCGGCTGCGGGCTGCTGACCGGCGGGCTGACCGCCACGGCCGGCGGGCCCCCGCATGCTTCTGCCGAGGATGATCGAGTGAAAGGTGCCGCTGGAGTTCACGAGTACCGGGAACGGCATGCCCGACTGCAGGTTCTGGCTGAGCTGCTCGCTCAGCATCTGCGCGTGCCAGATCGAGCGGTCGCCGACGGCCAGGATCCGGTCACCCTTGCGGAACCCGAGGTGATCCGCCGGGGATCCTGCCTTGACCGCCAGCACCGGCAGGCCTCCTTCTGGCCCCGGAACCGGCTGCACCGTGAATCCTATGCCTTGGGCCATCTCGTCGACTGCGTCCATCACCGGGTCGGGCGGCTTCTCGGGATGGGTTCTGACCCAGAGCATGAGCGCGACGAAGACAATGGCGGCCACGAGCAGCACGACTCGCGGTGACAACAGAGGCTTCATAAACCGATGATTCCCTTCCCAATGGATCTTGCCTCAGCACGCGAGGCGAAATCCATCAGCGTATGCCCTTGCATCCGTTCCGGCGTCCCCGGGCGATGTTGTTACAATACGCACATGCCGTGAGACGCCCTCTCAACCTATGAGGGCGCTCCCGCTGCTACGTCTTCTCGGCGCCCGAGGCCGGCAGCTCCCCGGCCGAGCGCAGCTCCGCGTCGAGCTGCTCGAGTTTCTCGGCCACCTCGGTGCGCCTCGCGTAGAAGCTCGTGAGTCCGCAGTCCACGCATACATCGGAGTAGAGCCCGATCAAACCGCTCCGTCTTTCGCCATCATGGGTGATGACCTGGAGCTGCACGCCGGGAACGCGACAGCCCCGGATCATGCTGGTCCCGGAACAGCTCGGGCACCTGCGCTGGCGCCTCCGATCCTGTTGGGGCGATGTCACGTCCAGTGAGGCGGCCCCTGGGCGTTCATTGTGCTGGCACTTGGTCTGCATTCGCCCACTCATACCATCTCGACCTTTCCGCCGGCGTTGGGCCCGATCGGGTTGCCCCACGCGCCGGTCCGGTCAGTGTACGGCCGGCGCCGATCCCGTGGGAGGCGCCGGAATGGCTCCGAACTGCTCTTCATAGCGGCGGATGTTCTCTGCCAGAGCGTCGCGAAACGCCTTGGCAATCACGGGGTGCATGATCACACGCACCTGCGTCGGCGCCGAGTCAACATCCCTGTTCTCGGGCCCCAGTCGCTTGAAGTCCATCAGGAACTCCAGTGCGACGTGAGTAATCTTCACCAAGTTCGAATACAGCGCTTCGAAGTCCTGATCGTCCGCCATCAATCCTCTCGCTCTGCCGGAAGCCCAGAAGCCATTCCGAAACCCCGGGGAGGAGATTCGAGAGCGCTCCAAGCGCACCTGCGGTGGCTTTCGGGGCTACTTCTAGGGCTTTCCCGGCTCACTCTCCGACGAATGGTGCAGCGACAGTGTCAGCTTCTCCGCGCCCTTGGTCAACACGACCCGAGATGTCTCCACGTCGGATACCGTGTATCCGGCGACAGCGTCGCCGCGTTTGGCGTAGTATCGTCGGTTCCCGCGCCGGATCGCCGCCAGCAGCTCGTTGCCCTGCCCCTGAACGACTCCCACGAGCTTGATCTGCTCGGAGGGCTTGGCCTTGGCGTTCGCGACCGGCTTTGGCGGCAGTGTCGGCCTTCCCTTGAATGGGTCGTGGCTCTTGGATCCGGGCGGCTGTGCGACGGGTGGCTTCTGAGCCACCTGTTCAATGGCGGGCGCAGCAGGTTTCGCCGCGCTCCGACTCGATAGGGCTCGGATCCCCACGAACAGTGCGACTGCGATCGCCAGCACGGCCACTGCCAGCGCAAGGAATGCAACATCTTGTCGCTGCCCCGTTCGGCTCATCTTCTTCTCTCTCCTCCCACCGTCGCCACGCGTTAGTCCTGCATCAGACAGCTACGGACGCACTTGCTCTTCCGGGGGAAGCGGGATGATGCCGGTGATCGTGAGCGTCAGCTTCTTCCCCGAGCGATCGATCACAGCCTTGACAGCCTGCCCCTCTTTCACCTTCGCCAGTGTCATCACCAGCACCATCGGATGGACCGTCAGCTCCCCATCGAACCGCTCGATCAGGTCTCCCATCTGGATGCCGGCCTTCTGGGCCGGGCTGTCCATGAGGACGGCAGCGATCCGTACCCCTTTCCCACGATCCTCCGTGAGTGGCGCCATTACCGCGGTCACGCCCAGCGGCTTCAGGTTGCGCCGGAGCGTTGCCACTTCCGTCTCTTCGACGGTTGGTTCAGGCGGGCGCGGCGGCTCCCCCGTCTCAGGCGGTGCAAGCCGCGCGTTATGGAATAAGGCTGCGGACACCAGAATGACCAGGAATATGAGCAACACCGCTACTGGTCCGCTTACGCTCTTCGTCAAACCAACTTCCCTCCAACGCACTGCCCCCAGGGGAACGGAACCTGTTCCCCCGCAATGCCGAACGGAACTGATGAGAGTCAGCAAGACCCGCCGAGTCCCTGGGCCATTTCCTGGGCGCCCGCCGAGCCGTCCCTGTGGCTGCTAGCTGGAGTGTACCATGTATGCTGCCCTTTGTTAATATGGCGCCGCTGGCGCCGGCCGCCCCTCGGCAGTTCCATGGGCGGGGGCCGAATCGAGCGCGGGCGCTCCCTGAGCGCCCGGCAGGACGGACTGAGCAGCCACCGAAAGACATGGCGGAGGGCCCACACTATGATCTGTGATTCGCATTGCCATTTGAAGCACGGGGACGCGGAGGGGACCGAGTACTCGCCCCAGGCGATCGTGGAGATGATGGATGCAGCCGGCATCGACAAGGCCGTCGTCTTCGCCATGTCGACGACGACACAGCGCTCGGTCGAGATGGCGGAGCGTGCGGTCAAGGAATTCCCGGACCGGCTCATCCCCTACGTCTACGCGCTGCCAAGCTACGAACGTGCGGTCTGCGCCGAACTCGAAAACGCCATCTCCGAGAGGGGGTTCCGCGGCGTCAAGATCCACCTGGGCGAGTGCACGGTGGCGGATTACGTGATCGATCCGGTCATGGAGCTGGCAGGTCGCCACGGCGTCCCGTGCCTCGTGGACTTCCTGGGGCGCTACGGCGCCGCCGAGTCTCTGGCGACCCGATTCCCGCAGACCAGACTCATCGTCTGCCACTTGGGCCAATACCTCTCCACCAATGAACAGCTCATGGACCGCTTCATCGGGCTGGCGGAGAGATGCGGCAACGTCTCTCTCGACATCAGCGGCGTGGTGATGCTGCACAGGATACAGGATGCCGTGTCGCGCGTCGGCTCGCAGCGCGTCATCTGGGGAACCGACGGGCCTCACAAGACGCCCGACACGGCCACCTACGCCAGGCTCTCCCTCGGCTCCGTGCGCATGCTGAACCTCGGGAAGGCGGCGGAGGCCGATGTGCTGGGCGGCAGCATCATGCGACTGATCGGGGGCTGATTTGCGCAGTGCCATGAGTGCTGCGAAGGGATGATGCACAACGAGGCATCTGGTGCCCAGGACTGGATTTGAACCAGCATGACCTTGCGGCCACTGGCCCCTCAAGCCAGCGCGTCTACCAATTCCGCCACCTGGGCAGCGAGCAGTCCAGTTTGGAATAAGCGGCCCTACGCGCGCAGGGCGACGATACCAACGAGAGTCGAGACGATCAGGAAGGCGACCGCCACGTACAGGGTCACTCGCTCCAACTGATCTTCCAGACCCGCAATGCTGGTGGACGTCTTGCCGCCGATAGTGCCCCAGCCGAAGCCGGACCCGCCCTGCTCGCTCTTGGTGGTGGTCACCGCCGTCAGAGCGATCAGTCCGAGTGCGCACACGACCTGAAAAATGACGAGGAAAATCAGCATAGCCGGCCTCCGACCACGCTATTCTAGCATAACGTGCAGGCACGAGCAAGAGCGCGGCTGGGCGGCCAGGCGCGGCGATGCGAGCCGGATCCGCCTTCTCGCTCATAGGTCGTGCCTCCCGCGGCGGAAGACGCATGCTTCCCTCCTGGACACATCGCTGCCGCGCCCGGCAGGATAATCCCTAGCCGAGTACAAGGAATATCGATATCCGGTGCCGCAAACTGGGTATCATTAGAGAGTTGTTTGTCGGCGCGACGGTATCGGCGACCTGCGGAAAGGAGGCTCGAACCAGATAGCTGTGATCACTCCCGTCTCACGCTGTGTTCCCGTCGAGCACTAACGTAGAGGAGGACAAGAGTGAAGCCGCGAAGCAAGGCGTTTACGCTGATTGAGTTGCTCGTCGTTATCTCGATCATCGCGATCCTGGCCGCCATGCTATTTCCTGTCTTTGCGCGAGCGAGAGAATCTGCGCGCAAGATTCAGTGCCTCTCGAACGTGAAGAACATCGCCATGGCGATCCAGATCTACCTCACGGACTACGACCGCTTCCCGCCCAAGGAGCACCGACCCGAGGTTACCAGCTACTTCAGCGGCTGCAGCGGCTACGAGACCATGGCGAATCCTTACCTCCGCTGGCCGGTGATCCTCGACGAGTACGTCAAGAACAGGGACGTCTACCGGTGCCCCAGTGCCCGAAACGTCTGCACGGTGGAGTGGGTCCTGCCGGACCTCACCGACTGGTTCAAGGAGTATCAGCAGGCCAAGATCTGCGCCTGCCAGACCATCTTCCCGAACGGCTGGGGTGGCACTATGACCGACAGCCGCGCGATCAACGCGGCCTGCCCGACCGCGGCCTCGTTGGACACCGGCGCAGTAGAGCTGGATATCCAATCCTCGGAGACGGTGAACTACGAGATGAAGACCAGCCAGATCGACGACGCGGCGAGATACCTGGTGGTCGCCGAGCGGGGCATCCAGGGCGACTGGTGGGCGGTCGAGCAGGTCGCCTTTCCCGAGGGCTGCCGTCTCCGCTGGGGCGAGCGGAAAATGGTGGCTACCTGCGGCAACTGCGACAGCGGGTATGCCATCGACACCAGAGGCTGTACCGTCGCCAAATCGGCGATCGACAAGTTCTGGAATGACGGCACCTGGCGCTCCACGTGGACGCGCCACCTGGGCGGCAACAACATCGGCTTCGCCGACGGGCACGCTCAGTGGATGCCCGCTGACGCGATGGTCGCGGCTGCCGGGAACTGGAAGAACCCGCACCCCAGCCTCGAGGGCGTGGACTGCCAGTGCCTGCCCGACTGCCCGTGGGGCTCGTGGCTCTAGCCCTCCCATCGGCTGGTTAGTCACGAATGATTGCGGAACGGGCGGAGCGCCCCTGCTGGGCGCTCCGCCTCGGTGTCTGCCCACCATGGAAGCTTTGCCGCCGAAACTGGCGAGGAAACGCAGGCGCCTCGAGCAGGCCCTGGGGAGGCCCGTCCGCGTTCGCGGCATCCGCACCCCGGACGCGGGGCTGCGCGGGAGGCTGCGAGTTGAGAGAGATCGCGTCGTGATCGAGTACCAGATAGCCGAGAAGGGCTACTTCTGGCACGTCCCCATCATCGAGGAGTTGCTTTCGCGCGCGGCCGCGGGGCACTCGACCTGCGAGCTGAGGGAACCGTCCCCCGGCCCCGGGGAAGTGCCGCCGGCACGATGAGATAGGCGATGGCGAGCGCAACCATCGCCCAGGCGAATGCCGGCTGGACTGATGCAAAACGCTTTCCACCGTCTGTGAGGCGCACTCTCGCCGAGAGCACGGACTGCTTGTACAGCCCCGCTCTCGCCACCACCCGGCCGTCGGGCGCGATGATGGAGGAGATGCCCGTGCTCGCCCCGCGCAGCACCCATCGCCCTGTCTCTACCGCGCGCAACACGGCCATCTGCTGGTGCTGCGCGGCGGCAGCGGTGCGCCCGAACCAGGCGTCATTGGTGATCACCACCAGCACCTGCGCCCGCCTGTCCGCCAGTTGCCAGCCGATGATCGGGAAGGTCGACTCGAAGCAGATCATGGGGCCGACGGCGATGGTGCCGGCCTGCAGCACGCGGTGCACCGCGCCGGCAGTGAAATCGAAGTCCCGGACGTTGTAGCGCTTCAGCAGCGGCAGCCACGCCCGCGCCGGAACGTACTCGCCGAATGGGACGAGCTGCACCTTGTCGTAGCGCGCCGTCAGGTTGCCTGTCGGCGAGTAGAGGTACGCTGAATTGAAGGTGCGGCCCCGCTCGTCGTAATACGGCCCGCCGGCGAGCAGCCAGGCGTCGGATGAGCGAGCGATCTGCGAGACTCGCGCGGCGATATCGGGGTCCGCTTCCGGGGCTCCGGGGATCACGCTTTCCGGCCATATCACCAGCGCGGGCCGCTGCGTCGCCGCCTTCGCGGTCAGCGAGCCGTAGATGTCGAGCGTCTTCTGCCGCTCCGCCGCCGAGGGCGGGATGTTCACGTCCTTCGCGGTCAGCGGACCGCCTGAGCTGCCCTGGATGACGATAGCGCGAATCTCCGGCCCGGTGGGCCGCGTTCTCTTCACAGCGGCCCGCGCGCCGAACATGCAGAGCGCGACCACCGCGACGCAGACGCCCGCGCGCAGCACCGCTCTCGCCGGCCGGTCACCGCGCATCCCCGCGAGCACCACGTCGGCCACTGCCGCGTTCACCAGCGCGATCACGAACGAGAGCGCGAGCGTTCCGAAGAGCCCCGCCAGCGGCAGCAGGTCGGGACGCGGGCTCTGGCTATAGCCCAGCCAGCCCCAGGTGAAGCCGAAATCGCCCAGCCCTCTCACCCACTCCACGCCCGCCCAGAGCACGGCGACGCCCACTATGCGCGGCGCCGGCCCCAGCCGCCCGATCCATCGCACCGACATCGCCCACAGCACCAGCCACAGCCCCAGCGCCAGCGCCGCCAACACCAGCACGGACACGCCGAAGAGGTAGAGCCAGTAGCAGAGCGCGCCGAGGAAAACGAAACCCCCGATCCAGCTTCCGAGGAACGCCGCGCCCCCTCTCGCCAGCCGCAGCGCGATCAGCCAGGGGACGAGCGCGACCCAGGCGAGGAACCAGAGCCCGGCAGGTGGGAAGCAGAGGCTGAGCAGCAGTCCGGAGAGGGCGCAGAGGATGATAGTCGCGCGGAGGGAGAGAGTTGTGCGATGTTGTGCCACGATCGGTACCCCGTGCCGCGAAGGCGAATTGCAGTATAGAACAGTGGGATTATAGCTTGTTCGACTCAGCTCCTCAACCGCATTACGCGAAAAGGCCCGGCGCCTCTTCGTGGGAGGCGCCGGGGAGACATGGGCATCAGAATACCGCTGAGACCTCAGGGCGTGGCTAGGGTAGGCGGCGTGAGATACTGCGGCCGGACCGCCGGTAGCATCGCCTTGAACCTGTCCCTGAACCCCTCCACGGTCCCGCTGATTACGTACACTGGCTGCACTGTGTCCATGTCGGTACCGGGTGATCCCTCATAGTAGATCATCTGCACGCGGTCGATCGTCGCGTGGTAGGGGCCGTTTGGTCCCGCTGGGCCCGTGATCACGCAATTGCCCGCCTCAATCGCTTGGAGAGCCTCAGCAGTAGAAAGCACAGGGTACGGGCGGAGCGCAGTCACGTCTCTCATGTTCCGAGTTACGCGGTATACCTTGCCAGCGCCGTTCACGCGAACAGTGAACGACCCGCTCTCAAGTCCTGACAATAGTCGATGGTACACGGCCGCTTTGGCAGTCACACGCTTCTGAGTTTCGCTGTTCTCGGCGGTGCTGAACTCGACCGCCTGACTCTCCTTGATCCCGTCGAACACACAGCCATCTGGAAGAAGCTCTGAGCGGGCCAGGAACTCGCCAGCAATGCTCTTGGTAGCCTCATCAGAGGGCCCCTCCTTGGCCTGATCGGGGTACTGGCTAACGATGGTGAACATGAAGTTCCCGCTATCCGCGAGTCTCACGTCGAGATCCCCCAGACTGGCCTCAGTAAGCTCTCCGACTGTCGCAGAGTACTCGCCTCCATCGGCCGCTTCGGGGAGCGAGGCATACCGTTCGGCCGACACTGGGATGCCCGCACGCCTCGCCAAATCCGACACTGTATCGCGGGTGGGACGGGTCCGGACAACCTTGTACACCATGACAGGCCCCGGCAGTTGAGGAGTGACAAGGCCAGGGAGTGCGCCGAACATGTAGGCGGGCGCGACCTGAGCAGGGCGGGAGAGCGGCGGCGACGCCATCCGAGGAAGATCGCCGGCAGATCCGATCATGTCGGGGCTGGCTTGCCCCCGAGTCGTCAGTGCTGCAGCGGTCAGGGAAGCAGACACAGCCACCGCCAGCACCACAACAACTAGATTGCGGATGATCATCGGTTTAACCTCGCTCTATGTTTCTGATTTCTGATCACAGCGTCCAGTAAGTGGTCTCATTGAACTGGTTCAGGGTGCCAGGGGTGCACGCTGGTGGCGGTCCTCCCATGCCGTATCCGCGCCAGTTGCCCAGAAGGTAGTCACTCATGCAGTCCCCGTTCCAGTACACTGCTCTGACGCAGACGTCGGCCGGTTGGTCCCACTCACATGCCTCCTCCCATGCTGGGATGACGTGACGCGGCTCCTGCGAGTTTGGTATGCCCATGAGCTTTTCGGCGAACATGCCGCCGAACTGCGTTTCCTGGGCCGACGCGTGGAAGTACGCTTCAGTCGCGAAGCCTAGTATCATGTGCGTTCCCTGCATCATGTATCGGATGCTGTCTCGGAGCGGTTGGTAGCCACGGTTCTTCAGGAATTCGCAGGTCAGGAAAACCGCTACTTCGCAGTCATTTGCTCCCAGTCGGGTCTCCACGTGGTTGACATTAACGTTGTCGAGATAGTAGCAGCACGTAGACGGTGGGTGAGAGGGACTGCCGGTGTGGTCGGCGATGAAATGCAAGGCTGCCCCGAAGTCACGTTCTGTCGAAGGGCCGGGCCCAGTCGAGTAGTGCTCCAAGTCATTCGGATCGCAGCAGGGCGTTCCCGTGATGTAGGAATGCCCGCTCCACACGAACACGTCCACCGCGTCTCCGAGATTCTGGCCGGTGGACTCAATCTGCGACGCATGAGCACTTGCCTCCCTAATGGGGAAGGGCGCTACTTCGTGGTAGCCCGCCGATAGCTCGTGCATCCGGCTTACGAATCGAGTGCAGAAGGCGGACCACGTTGCGTCAGAGTAGGTTTTCTTCTTCGCCTTGTCCTTCCCGTACAGCAGACAGCAGCATTTGTTCGGGTCCATGGCCTGGCCATAGTGGTCCTGCGACATCGTGCCGATCTCGTAGAGATCCGCATCATCGGCGGTCGCGGGGATAGCAGGAAACAGCCAGACGGCAGTCAACAGCAGAAATGCCAGCAGACAGGACAACGACCACAACGCAGCCCTCATACATACCCTCCAGCCTGGATGTGTCACCCGCGGTCCTCGGCTGGGCTCAACATGGTCCTCTGCTCGGCTGGTCTGGTGCTATCCTATTAGTTGCAGGAATGGGTCATGCCGGTTCACTGGAAACGGCGATATGGATTCTTTTTTTTCCGTACGGGCACTTGACAAGACGCCCGCGGTCTGGCATAAGTGATAGACAATTGGGTTGGTCCGTCTCCACATGCGGTACCGATTCGGAGGGGAAAATGGCTCGGCGTTGCTACTTGTTCGGTGGTCTCTCCTTGCTCGTCTTTCTCACTCCCCTATTCGCCCGCGCCGAGAATGTCGTGGAGGGCTATCGCAGTCCATTCGGGGCCTTAGGGTCGCCGTCTGTGAATCTAACCGATGGCTCTGCTTGGGTCGCCGCGGGATCAAGCGTCATGCATGTGGCCTCGGATGGCGAGGTGCTTAGCCAGACGAACGGCTTCAAGCCGTTTGCTTCGGTCTCAGTGTATCCAACTGATGGCTCGTGTTGGGTGGCGGATGGTCCGGCGAATCAGCTCATCCGACTTGCCGCCAACGGCAAGGAGGTGCAGCGGATCAGTACGCTCTCCGACCCTGTAGGCGGTTCTTGGGGAATCGACGTGAACCCCGCGGACGGGTCCCTGTGGGTGATCGGGTCGCACTGGGTCGTCCATCTCGCCCCGGATGGCACTGAGCTGGGGCGAGGAGGCTGGGTGATGGCCGGCCACGTCGCCAGCATCTCCGTGTACCCGGAGGACGGGTCCTTCTGGGCCGTCGCCCGCTATCTGAACTCCGATGTCGGTTACGTCTCTCACTGCGCCGAAGACGGAACTGAGTTGTGGCGAAGCGCGGAGTTTGCCTCGCCGAGTTCCGCCACCGTGGACCCGAATGACGGCTCATGTTGGATCACGAATAGTGAGACTGGCGAGGTGATCCATCTCGCGCCCAGCGGCGCCGAGATTCTGAGGACCAGCGGATATAGCCGCCCCAGGAGTCTGGTGGTGAACACTGCGGATAGCTCCTGCTGGTTCATTGAGGGGACGGCAAACGCCGTCGTTCACATAGCCCGGGACGGCGTGGAGCTGTGGCGAGGGGCATTCAACAGCCAGCGATCCTCTCTGTCCGTCAACTCATCCGACGGTTCTGTGTGGATCACGCAGCCTAGCGGCGGCCAGCTCGTCCACATTTCTGCGGGCGGGACCGAGCTATGGCGGGGCGGCGAGTTCATCATGCCATCGGCTGTCGCTGCGAACTCGACCGGCGGCTCAGCCTGGGTCGGTGATTACGACTACATCAACGCGTGGGTAACGCACCTCAGCCGAGATGGTACAGTGCAGTGGCGCAATGGTGGGTTCCAATACGTCATGTTGGCGGCGAACCCAACTGACGGGTCCTGCTGGATAGCCGACCCTCCAGGCAATCAGGTCGCCCACTGGGCCGCCGACGGCACGGAGCTGTGGCGAAGCGGCGAGTTCGACGGCCCCGGGCCTGTTGCGGTGGACGAGGTCAGCGGCTACTGTTGGGTCGTCGACGCCAACC
>JBEKKD010000051.1:0-14469 GCA_050010895.1 Armatimonadota bacterium | reverse complement strand
CGCTGACGAACTTCACTGTCGCCGCCGCGGCCACGGACGCCGCCGCAGCCAGCAGCAGTAGACACAGCGCGGCAAGAGTGATACGGTTCCTAGTCGTCATTCGATCCTCCTGAATGGTCGTGCCAGGCTTCCCATAGGACTGTTCGGCCCGTTCCTGGCGCAGCTCGTCATCGTTCCTGGTTAGACACACGTGTCCGGCATTCGGCCCATGGCCGGATTTGTTGACCTTCGTAGAGGCGCTCGCGAGTCCTGGCGCTCCCCGGCCACATCTACATCTGGGCGGCCCAGACATGGAGGTGCCCCGGAGACGGCGGGAGTGCTCCGGGGCACCGTGTCCCCCTGGCGTAGGAGGGAGGGCGGAAAGTTCACTCTGGACGGGGCAGGAAGCGTTCTGTCCGCTCTTTCCGAGGGTCTCGTCATCCCTCGCGCTGCCCTTGTCCGTACACATGCTTAGACGCACTCGAATGCGAAAGGTTCCATCGCACGACGAGGAAAAGGCGCGAACGTTCTGTGTCCGAATCGTGACAGCCCTCCGGTCCGACGGACGCAGGCGCGTTGCGTCGGTACTTCAGCGGCGCTGTCGGCTGCGCCACCGGCCGGAGTGCCGACGCCCCTCCGAATCTGCTAGGATAGCCACATGACACACGTCCTCCTCGTCAACCCGAACCGTCTCCGCCCTGCCGTCGCGCCCATAGCCCTCGATTACATCGCCGACGTCCTGAGCGACCGCGGCATCGGCGTCAGCCTACTCGACTTGTGCTTCGGGGACGACCCCCCCGCGGCCATCGCCAGATGCCTGGACCAGGGCGATCCCTCCGTCGTTGCCGTCACGATCCGCAATACTGACGACTGCTTCATGGCCAGTTGCGCGAGCTTCATCCCCGGTCACAGCGACATCATCGCCGCCATTCGCAGTCACACCGGCGCTCCCATCGTCGTGGGTGGCAGCGGCTACTCTGTCTCCCCATCGGCTCTCCTCACCGCGCTCGGAGCCGACTACGGGCTTGTTGGTGATGGCGAAGAGCCGCTCGCGCTGTTGGCCACCGCTCTCGTCAGTGACGGCAACCTCTCCCACATCCCCGGCCTTGTCTGGCGAGACAGCGGCGAGATCAGGCAGAATGCTCCCTGGCGCGGCCGGATCGATTCCCTGCCGCGCCGCCGCGCGCTGCTTGACACCTCCCGCTACTTTGCCGAAGGCGGCCAGGCTGGCGTCGAGACAAAGCGCGGCTGCGATTGCGCCTGCACCTACTGCGCGGACTACGTTGGCAAGGGCCGCCGCGTCCGCCCACGCACCCCCACACAAGTTGCAGAAGAATTCGAAGCCCTTCTCGCCCAAGGAGTGGACCACATTCACCTCTGTGACAGCGAGTTCAACGTGCCCGCCGATCACGCGGCCGCGGTCTGCGAGGAACTCGCCCGCCGTGGAATCGGCGAGCGCGTCCGGTGGTACACCTATGCCAAGCCCGGCCTCAGCCCCGAGCTTGCCCACGCCATGCGTCGTGCCGGCTGCGTGGGCATCAACTTCGGGGCCGACAGCGCGGACGACGGAATGCTCGGCCGCCTCGGTCGCGACTTCACCGCCCGCGATCTCTCGGACACAGCCACCGCCTGTCGCGATGCCGGCCTGGTGTTCATGTACGATCTACTGCTCGGGGGCCCAGGTGAAACTCGCGAGAGCATCACCACCACCATCGACGCCATGAAGCGCATCTCGCCCGACCGCGTCGGCGTTTCGCTGGGGGTACGCGTCTACGCTGGCACAGCGTTCAGTGAGCACGTGCGCCATGAGGGACCGATGGGCGCCAACCCGAATCTGCGCGGTGAGACCGCCGACAACGACGACCTGGCGAAGCCCGTCTTCTATCTGTCGAGCGGAGTAGGGGAGGACGCTGCGGGCTACGTCGCCCGGCTCGTCGGTGGGGATCGGCGCTTCTTCTTCCCGACGACCGAGGGCGGCGCCGACGCCTATAACTACAACGACAACGACCGCCTTGTGGACGCCATCAAACGCGGCTATCGCGGCGCCTACTGGGATATCCTGCGCCGACTCGCGGAGAACACGCCCCCTAGATAACCACCGTCGTCGGCACCACGAACGCCCGCAGACCATGCCCCTTCCGCGCTTGCAGATCGCGCAGATCGCGCACCAGGCGCGCGATCGTCGGTGGCTCAGCAACTACGATGATCATGTAGTTGCGTCGATCCGTGAGATAGCCCGACCGCGCCTCCTGCTCGACCATCCGCGCGCCAATAACGCCATCTATCCGCGAGTACCGGGCCACCACCATCTCCCGCTCGAAGATGGCGGTGATCTCTTCCTGGAACGTCTCGTCGTAGATGAGGAACAGGGTCTCCATGGAGCGCTACCTTCGTGACATGAGAGCGGTGGTCCTGCACTCTCCGTTCGTCAGGAGCGTGCTCCTGACCGCCGTTTCCCGCCGCTTCGGCACCCGGTGTCGCATATCAACTCCCCGCCTTCCACGCCCTCGACCTTCACAGTCACAATCCCCCCCACCCATTTCCGCGGCCCTGCGCACCACGCACGTCGGTAGTGCTCCGTCACCCCAGTCAGCCGCCCACCTTTTTCCTGCTCGAACAGCACCTGCACATCCCCTCCGACGCACCTCAGCGCTGCATCGTGAGACAATTCCTTGCCGGCTGCGATCAGTCGCTCCGCGCGTCCGCGCTTCACCGCCTCCTGTACGCGATCCGGCCTCTCTGCCGCGGGAGTGCCTGCTCGGGGCGAAAACGGAAAGACGTGCAGCCCCGTGAATCCAACGTCACGCACGAACGCCACCGTCCGCTCGAACTGGTCGCCCGCCTCCCCCGGGAACCCCACCATCACGTCCGTCGTGATCGCGACATCCGGCCAGATCGAGCGAATGCGACTAACCAGTCGCGCGTACCCCCCACTCGTATAGCCTCGCCCCATCGCCCCGAGAACGCCATCATCGCCCGACTGAAGCGGCAGGTGCAGGTGGTGACACAGGCGCGGATGGTCGGCCATCTCGGCGATCAGTTCGTCACTGACATCCATCGGCTCGATCGAGCTCAACCGTACTCGCGGTATCCCTAGCCCGCGCATCTCCCGCAGCAGCCGCGCCAGCGTCTCTCCCCTCGCTCGCTCTTTCCCGTAGGCCCCCAGCCGAATACCGCAGAGCACCGCTTCCTGCGTCCCCATTTCGGCAATGCCGCGCAGTTCCCACAGCACATCATCCAGCATCCTGCTCTCCGGCCCGCCCCGCGCGTCCGGCACCGCGCAATACGCGCACCGATGGTCGCACCCGTCCTGCACCTTCACGAACACCCGGGTGCGTGCCTTCGCGCAGCGCGTGTTCGGTGGCCCGTTGAGCAGAGGTTTGCCCGTGCCACTTCTTCTGTCATCGTCAGGCGGAGCCGAAAGATCACGCCTTATGTCGCTGCGGTACCTCAGTGCCGAAGCCACGTCATCTCTCCCCGCCGCGCCGCCCAACAACCGCCCGACCACCT
Organism: Armatimonadota bacterium; assembly: GCA_050010895.1. GTDB lineage: Bacteria > Armatimonadota > Hebobacteria > Hebobacterales > Hebobacteraceae > JBEKKD01. The sequence goes on along the minus strand of JBEKKD010000051.1, from coordinate 10,980 downwards.
CCGCCATCCCCGCCTTTCCGTCGTTGCCAACCACCGCGCTCACCCCCTCCACCTGCGCGACCCGCTCCGCGTCGCGTTGCGCCCAGCACCCCGTCACCACCACAGGCACGCCGGAATGCTCGCGCGACAGCTTCCGAATAAGCTTCCGCGCCTTGGCATCGGCCGTCGCCGTCACCGTGCACGTGTTCACGACGAACGCATCGGCCCCGCCCTGGGGTGCCACCTCATAGCCCGCTGCCGCGAGCGCCCGCGCCATCGCCTCCGCGTCGCACTGGTTGACCTTACAGCCGAGGGTGATGATACGGATCCGGAGAGGAGTCATACCCCACTATCATAGCACAAGCGAACACCATGGGTTGGGCAGGAGCTTGCCGTTGCGTCGGTACTCCAGTGCCGACGCCCCACCGCGGCACTAGAACCCCCGATTCGCGAACCACGGCCAGTAGTGCCCCAGCCAGTCCTTCAGCAGAAACTGCATCCGCCCGATGAACAGCGAGAGACGGGCCATCACCGTGTTCCCGAACATCGCCCCAAACGCGATCATCAGAAACCATCGCCCCACCAGCGACGTGCGCCCGAGGCCCCGGCCGATCGGCCCTTCGTGCGCAATAGAGAAGAAAAAGTAGCTCATCACTGTCAGCAAGATGGCAACGAACACCCAGTTGTGCACCATGACGTCGAACCACGCAGTGCCGATATTCGTCGCCAACGCCGCGGTCGGCGGCCGCAGCGACTTGAAGCTTGCATAGATCTGCGGGGAATAGAGCGGGAAGAATTCGCGGAAGAACGTTCCCGCCGCGGTGCCGAAAAACAGACCCATCACCAGCCGCGCCAGCCACACCAGCCTCCGACTGTAGATGAAGTAGAAGAGAATCCCCACCACTGGCGCGAAGATCCAGTACCAGTGGCGCTCGTGGACCATCGGGCTCCACCATTTCCCCTCGAGGTTCTGCGTCCATGTGGTGAAGATCAGATACCCCGCGCTCAGTCCGACGAAGATATGTTCGAACAGCCGCGAGATCGGATTCTCACGATACAAGATCGTGTAGATCCCCAGCGTCGCAATCGCCGCGGCCCACAGGATCAGCACCTCAGGGTTCATCGGTATTGCTCCGCCGAGAATCCATCGTGGCACAGGTTGGCAGCCTGCGCGAGCCGCCGAAGGCGGCTTCCGTTGCTGCCGTTGCTTCGGTACTTCAGTGCCGAAGCCGCGCCACTTCTCCTCATCTCGCGCGCTCTCCGCGCCGGGTTCGCGACAGCACATACCCCACATTCCCGAGCACGATCAGCACGATGATCAGCACGTGCGCCCACGACTGCACGTTCATGATCGTCGTCGCGCTCCCGGGCCGCTTCACCAGCACCTCCATCTCCGCCGCGCCCTTCGCCCCTACCAGCATCCCTTTCATCTGCCCCGAGTCCAGGAACGGATAGTATCCCGGCGCCATCACTGCTGTAAATGCCGACACGAACGGCACCTGGTACGGCCCCTGGATCAGCCCGATCCAGGATTCGGTCATGCCGGATAGTCCGGTGATCTCGATTACCAGAGCGATGCTCCTGATATCCTTCACGCCCTTCATCAACGGCAGCCCGGTTGCCGGCTTGCCATAGAAATCATCGCCGATCGCCTTCGGAATATCCTTCGCCAATGCCATCAGCACATTGCCGTAGCCGTACTTGTAACCCCAGTTCGCCCAGTCTATGCCATACCGCGCGCCATACTGCTTGCCGACGTCGAGCGCGATATCGTTCGACAGCTTCACCCCCATCGGCGGCTGCATATTCATAATCACGAAGCGCTTCTTGAGCTGGAAGCACGCGTTGATCACCGCCTGTGTCTGCGGCCCGGTCTCGGCCTGCGTGCTCGCATCCCAATCCGTGCTGATGATGATCAGCTTGTCATCCGGCGCAGCCCTGATGGCATCATACAGGCCCACGGTCGCCGAGCTCGGGACAATCGGCAGCCGAATCGGCATCAGCAGTTGCCATACCACCACCCCCGCCAGCAGCAGATAGATGTAGTATCGCGGAATCCGCTGCATCCGCTGCCAGAAGCTCTGTCCCGCCGTCTCTTCCACTCAATTACCTCTCAAAACAACGACGACGCCATGATCTGTAGTTGCGTCGGCACTTCAGTGCCGGCGCCGCCCCAGTGACGATGTGCTCTCGGATCTCTCATCATAATCTGTGCAATCTGCGTAATCTGCGGACCGTAGTTGCCGTAGTCGTCAGCTCTGCTCCGAGAAGAACGTCCCGCGCTCCAGGCTCAGCCACACCCGCAGCGACATCGCCAGCGCTCCCACCGCCACGCCGAACAGAATCCCGCGCTGCGCCGGCGTGTTCAGCCACCGCAGCACCCATTCCCCGAGCTTCTCCAACCTGAAGAACCCGAGCACCGGCGTGTGCGGGATCGCGTTCGTCAGCCAGGCGCCGATCGGCACTTGTCCCAGCATGACGATAAACGCGGCTGCCATCATCAGCGCCGCCTCCGCGCTGCGAATGCGAAACGCCCGATACGCTGCCGACGCGATATAGAACGCCAGCAACGAGAACGTTGCTGCCTGCAGCGGAACGAACAGCCCGCTGAACAGCACCTCATAGATCACCTTCGGCCACGGCAGCACCGCCGGCGCAGGCTCCGGCAGGTGTAGGTAGTGCTCCCAAAGACCAAACGCGAACATCGCCACCATCGCGATGAAGAAAGCCAGGCTGTTGTACCACCCCGGCCGCTGGCGAGCGACGTTCCGGCCATGCACCTGACACAAGCTATAGATCCCGAGCCCCACTGTGAACGCCGCCACCACCGCCAGCATGTTGCTCACAGGCTCGATGTAATCCGTCAGGAAGTTCTTCGCTGGATGCCCATGGACGGGGAAGTACCACTCCAGCCCGTAGAACAGCCCGCCCACGAACGTCACCATCGCGATCAGCCATCGCCGCCCGCGCGGCCCAAGCACGCGATGGAGGATGTACAGCAGCCCGAAACTGCCGAACAGCGCAGCGATGATGTACGCGGTCAGGAGGGTACGCGTAGGAGCCGAGGAGAACATGTGGCTATCTCCCCTGCGCCAGCAGATTCAGCAAGAAGTTGTGCGTCGCCGCTCCACCCAACACCGTCGCGAGCCCGATCCCCAGAACGATGAGCCCGACGATAATCGCCTTCGAGACATCCTGCCCCACGAGACTTCCGGTCAGCGTCGGCTCACGAGTTAGATACGCGGTCGCCGCGTAGTACTCATCGCCGATCACGACATAATCGCACGTCGCGATGAAGAACGGGATCTGCGTCGGGTCCGGCGTGCCCGCCACCTGCAGCGCGCCCAGCGCCTGCCCATTCTCCGTCAGTATCAGCGCCTCCGCGTAGAACCCGCCGAAGAAGAAGTTCGTCGCCACCTTCTCCCGCTGCATCAGCCCGACGGTGCCGAGCGCATAGGCGAACTGGTCGTCGGACACGAATCGTACGTCCTCCGGCCGATGATCCTCCGAGCGCCCCACCGCCGTGAACGCCTCTCGCACCGACTCCTCGGCCACCGGCAGCACTGTCGGATCGCGCAGCCCGACGATCACCCGAGCGCCCTGTGTCGCCGCCAACTTCGTGACGTAAGACAGAATCGCCAGCGCCTGCAACGTGGTGATGCTGATGCCGTCCAAGCCTGGGGAGAAGAATACCGGCCGACCCATCTCCGTCGCGCGGCCTACGGCCTCTTCGATCGCCGTCAGCCCGGGGATGCGTCGGATGAACATCGTCCGGCCCCGTTGCGCGATGAGCACGCTGGCGACAATAATCCCGCTCATCCCGCAGATGAGCAGAGCCATGAACCAGTTGCCGTGCTCGAGGCTGCCCACCCTACGAGGCCTTTTCGCGGCTGAGTTCGCCTATGCGATCCAGCAGTCGGTCGAGTGCCTGCGGGTCATCGAGGATCTCCGCCGCGGACTCGACATCGGCGGTAGGGAGGAAGAACGACAGAAATGGCCTCGCGAAAAACGCCGTCTGGCTGAGGATGAACCCGAGCGGGCGGTTCAGTTCCAGGAAAAGCGCCGCCGGCGCTTCCAGTCGTCGCGTAACAATCGCGCTCGCAAGCTGCTCTATCAGCTCCGACTGCCGCGTCTCTCTCTCGGCCCGTTCCTGCTCAGGCTCCGGGCGAGCGCGCAATGAACTCAACAGGTGGCCGATCGCCTCCACCAGCCGCCTCCGGTGAGGTGTGATAGGTGATGGCCGCCATCACCTCGTCCTGGTTGCTCTCGGAGAACCACGCATATATACCACGGTACGCCTCGAGTCTCGAAGGCCGCGGGAGCGGGCTCAGCTTCACCCCCGCATCGTCTCGAATCACTCGCCGCACGTGGCTCCACTTCATATACCGCCGCTGCCACAGCCCCCGCGCGGAAATGCCCTCGCCGTCCATCTTGTAATGAACCGCAAAGAGGTACTCCGCCACCGACGCCACCAGCAGCACCCCCGCCAGCAGACCCAGCGCTGCACTGCCGAACCCCACCCCCGCCACCCCCGCCCCGAGAAGAATCATTGCGATCAGCGTCGCCGTCCTCCGCGCTGCGCGCCGCGCCAGATGCACTGTCCAGTTCAGTTCTGGCATGTGATTGAGCCGCCGCTACAACCCCAGCTCCCCGCTCACTTCCTGCATCGACTTGACCCCAATATCCACGAACTCGTCGAGGCTCAGCCCCAGCTCCGCCTCGCACGCCTTGATCTGCTCGCGGTTCGCGCCCCGCGCGAACCCCTTCTCCTTCATCCGGTTCAGCACGAACTGCGCGTCGATCAGCGCCAGCTTCTTTTCCGGGCGGATCAGAGCCGCCGCCACGATCAGCCCCGTGAGCGGATCGACACACCACAGCGCCTTGTCTAGCGTCGACTCCCGCGGGGCTTTGTCATTGTGCGCCAGCACCGCATGTACCACTGCTCCGTCCAGCCCAGCCTCCTCGAGGATCTTCCCGCCGATCGCCGCGTGTGTCTCCGGTGAATCCGCAGTCTGATCGTAGTCCACATCGTGCAGCAGCCCCGCCAGCCGCCACGTTGCTTCATCTTCGCACAGCCGCTTCGCCAGCGCGCCCAGCACCGCCTCGCACGCGACGCAGTGTTTCACCAGGTTCTTGTTCCTGACGTGCGACTTCAGCAGTTCCAGCGCCGCGCTCCGATCCATCACGTGACTCCCTCCTGTTCTTCGCCGAAGACCTCGGCCGTGAACGAGTATATCTCCCCGCCGTTCCGCCAATGCCCCTTCTCCAGCCCGGCCTTCAGGCAGCAGTGATCGAGGAACTCCGCGCAGTCCCACCCCCAATCCGTCGCCACTTGCGGCAGCAGCAGTCCGCGGCGGTGGCCGTCCTGGATGATCAGGCCGTGCGTTCCGACCTTGATCTCGCTGACATCATTTACTCGTTGAGCGGGGGTCAGCACCGAGATGTCGATATCGAGCTTCACTACCTCGGCCGGCCGCACCGGCGAAAAGCGTGGATCCTCCGTCGCCGATGACCGCGCCAGTTCGGCGACCGCCTCGATCATCGGCTGCCTCGCCTCGACGGTGCCAATGCACCCGCGCAGTTGCCCTTCTTTGTTCAGTGTCACAAAGACCGCCGCCGGCCTCAGGAGCTCCGTGTCCTCAGTCTCCGGCGGCCGATATGACTGACCCGCTGCCGCGGCCTGTACCGACTCCCGCGCCACCTTCAGCAATGTCACCCGTTGTCTATGACTCAGCATTCGTTCCACCTATGCGCACAGCCAGTGGCGTGGGTTTGTGGTCGGAGCCGGTAGGCTCAGACCATAACCCGCGTTCGCCCCGAGGGGGCGACCCGGTCTTCCGAAGGCCTGCGCGATCCGTGCCTGCCGTTCCCATCACGTCGCTACCCCACCTCCCGCCATCCTATGAAACTCCTCCTCCGTAAGAACCGTCACCCCCAGCTCCCGCGCCTTTTCATACTTCGACCCCGGCGACTCACCCGCCACCACGTAGTCCGTGCTCTTGCTCACACTCGCCGCCGCCCGGCCGCCCTGCGACTTCACAATCGCCTCCGCCTCCGCCCGCGGCATGCTTAGCGTGCCAGTGAACACTACCGCCTTGCCCGCGAAAGGAGCTCCCGCTGCCATCGCCGGCGCGCTCACTGCCTGCGCTTCGACCCCCGCCTTGCGCAGCTTCGCCAGCAGCTCCTTCGTCTGCTTCTGGCGGAAGAACACCGCCACCGACTGCGCGATCACCGGCCCGATCTCAGGCGTCTGCGCCAGATCCTCTTCGCTCGCCTCCGCCAGCCAATCCAGCGACCCGAATTGCCGCGCCAGCACCTCCGCAACATGGTCGCCCACGTGCCGGATGCCCAGAGCATATATGAGCCGAGGTAGGGGAGGACGCTTGCTCTTTTCGATCGAGTTCAGCACATTCTGCGCGCTCTTCTCGGCCATCCGCTCCAGGCTCTTCAGATCGTCCTTCGTGAGGAAGAAGAAGTCGGCCGGGTCGTGCACCAGGCCGCGCTGCACGCACTGCAGGATCAGCGCCGGCCCCACCCCCTCCGCGTCCAGCGCTCCCCGCGAGAAGAAGTGAATCATCCGCTGCACGATCTGCGCGGGGCAGGCAATTCCCGTGCATCGCCGCACCGCCTCCCCCTCTGGCCGAACCGCATCTGACCCGCACACCGGGCACGTGGTCGGCATCACGAACGGAGCTTCTTTGCCGGTCCGCTTGCTCGCGATCACCTTCACCACCTCCGGGATCACGTCCCCGGCCTTGCGGATAATCACCGTGTCGCCCACGCGCACATCCTTGCGCGCCACCTCGTCCTCGTTGTGCAGCACCGCGTTCTGCACCGTCGAGCCCGACACCAGCACCGGCTCCATCACCGCCACCGGCGTCAGCGCCCCCGTGCGCCCGACTGTCACGTCGATCCGCTTCACGACGGTCGTCTGCTCTTCGGGCGGGAACTTGTACGCCACCGCCCATCGGGGGCTGCGCGACACTTGCCCCAGTCGCTCCTGGAGTTCCAGCGAATCGACCTTCACCACCACGCCGTCGGCGCCGAACGTCAGCTCCGCGTGTTTCTGCTGCCACTCCTGGCAGTATGTGAACGCCTCATCAATCCCACGGCACAACTTGCTCTGCGGACTCGCCTTGAACCCCGCATGGCGCAAGTACTCCAGCACCTCGGTGTGCCGCTGGAACGCCACCCCTTCGACGGCGCCGACCCCATACACGATGATGTCCAACCGCCGCCGCGCGGTGATGCTCGAGTCGAGCTGCCGCACCGACCCCGCCGCCGCGTTCCGTGGGTTCGCGAACAGCGCCTGCCCCCCCGCTTCCCGTTCCTTGTTGATGCGCGCGAACTCCCGCCTATCGAGGTACACTTCACCCCGAACCTCTATCTGCGGCGGCGGCTCGTCCGGGAGCATCCGCAGCGGAATCGCCTTCACCGTCCGCAGATTCGTGGTAATGTCCTCGCCCGTGACCCCGTCCCCTCGCGTCGAACCCCGCACGAGTACCCCGTTCTCGTACTGCAGCGACACCGCCAGCCCGTCTACCTTCAACTCACACACGTACTCAACGGTCTCGGACTGCTCCATTCCGAGCTGACGCTTGACCCGCTCATCGAACGCCCGCAGCTCCTGCTCATCGAACGCGTTCCCGAGACTCAACATCGGCACTCGATGGCTGACCGTCGCGAACCCCTCCAGCGGCGCCGCGCCGACTCGCTGCGTGGGCGAGTCAGGCGTTACCAACTGAGGGTATTGCGCCTCCAGCCCCTGCAGCTCGCGCATCAGCTCATCATATTCAGCGTCGCTGATCTCCGGCGAGTCGAGCACGTAGTACCGGTAGCTCGCCCGTCCAATATCCCGGCGAAGCTCACTCACCCGCTTACGCACCGCCTCAGGCGCCGTCTGGCCCATGCGCGTCCCTCTCATACAGCACCCGCCCCTCATCGGCGATTCGCTTGATGAACCTTCGCCCCTCCGCCAGCATCTGCTGCCACTCGTCCGGCGTGTACACCAGCACGTTGATCTCCCGGTCGCCTCGATAGAGCCTGAGGACCCGCCCGATCCGATCGAAAAAACTCAATTCGGTCTCGGCAATCACTGTCAGGTCGATATCACTCGCCTCGCCCGCCTCGCCCCGCGCCGCGCTGCCGAAGAGGATCACCCTCTCCGGCCGCATCTCCGCGACGATCCGCGGAACCCAGTCGCTCAGCTCTTGCCGAATCTCTCGACGAACTCGATCACGGATCGTGCTAGGGATTGGCATTGCTCCGCCGCCTCTCTGGTGTAGTACTCATGAGGCACGTCGTCAGGCAGTCCGTTCGGGTATCGAGTCGGGATGTAGTACTTGTCAAGTTCGGCGGCCCCCGCCACCTCGCCAAACTCCGGGCGAAGCTCGGCGCACGCTCGCAGCAGCCGGCGGACTGAATGGAGCTTCTCCGGATCAGCGCCGCAGAGATAGAGGAACGACTTCAGCGCCTTCTCAGCCGCCTGCTGCGATTGGAAGCACGCCCATTCGTAGTTCCCCGCGGCTGCACTGTCCGCAGCCGCCTTCAGGTCCCACCTCGCCTGCGCCGACCACCGGCCCGCCTCTTTCTGTTCCATGACGCCGATTATAGCCGCAACGCGCTGCCCACGGCAACCATCATTGGCACGTTGCGTCGGTACTTCAGCGGCGCCGTCGGCTGCGCCGCCGGCCGGAGTGCCGACGCCGCTCCGCCTCCCCATCTGCGGTCTACCGTCCCCCTACATCCCCTCCAGCCACGGATTGCTCTCCTGCTCCTCGCCGATGGTAGTCGTCTCACCATGCCCCGGGTATACCGCAATCTCTGGAGCCAGCTCCATCAGGCGCTTCAGCGACGCCGTCATCGCCTGCGGGTCGCCCCCCGGGAGGTCAACTCGCCCGATTCCGCCCGCGAACAGTGTGTCGCCCGAGAACAGCACCCCCTCGCCCAAGAGACAGATGCTCCCCGGCGTATGCCCCGGCGTGTGCATCACCGTCAGCGCAATGTCGGTCCCTTCGAGATGGATCTCATCATCCTCACTCAGCAATCGCCCCGCGGCCACCCGCGGCTGCGGAAAGCCCAGCATCGCCGCCCCGCTCAGATACGCATCCGTCAGCATCGCGGCATCCATCTCGTGGATCGCGACCTCCGCCTCTGTCACCTCGTGCAGGCCCGCCAGCGCCTCGATGTGGTCTGCGTGCCCATGCGTGTTCACGATCAGCCGAAGCTCCAGCTCCCGGTCATCAAGCGCGTTCACGATATCGAGCGCATCGCCCGCACAGTCGATCACCAGCGCCGCGCTCGCTCCCTCCTGCCACACCAGATAGCAGTTCGTTCCCAACGGCCCGAGCGTCATCATCAGTACATTCATGTAACACCTCGACGGCGGGCGCTTTCGCACCCGCCGCTCTGCCGTCATTGCCCCGTTGCGTCGGTACTTCAGCGGCGCCGTCGGCTGCGCCGCCGGCCGGTGTGCCGACGCCGCGCCGTTCCCTCCGACTCCTCGCCTCCTCGAACGCCCCTAGCCTCCCGCGTCCATCTCCGCCCGATTCAGCTCCATCCGCCGCCGCCCCACGAACTCCATGTCGTAGCTGTCCAGTTCCCCCGCCTCGGAATTGAGCTTCGCCGCCTCTGACTCCATCCCGGCCTCAGCATATGCGTCCGCCAGCATCACCCGATAGCACCGATTCCAGGGCTCCATCCGCAGCGCCGACCTCAGCGCGTCGATCGCCTCCACGATTCTCCCGAGCGCCAGCGACACGAAACCATACCGGATCAGGTAGTAGCTGTCGTACGGCGCAAGCTGCGTCGCCATCATCAGCTCTGTCCCCGCCTCTTTCACCCACCCGAGCTTCAGGCACAGATCGCCCATCCTGAAGCGGTAATACGCGTCATTCGGCGCCAGAGAGACGGCCATCCGCATCTCCTCGAGCGCCCGGGGGAAATGCCCCGCCGCTGCCAGCGTCTCTGCCAGCTTGAATCGGTAATACGCCCGCTCCGGCTCCGCCCGCACCGCCACCTTATACTGCTCCAGCGCCTGCACGTTCATCCCGAAGCGCCGATACAGGTCGCCCAGACTTACCCGCGGCTCAGCCAGGCCCGGCGACGACTGGATCGCCCGCCGGTAATGCGACATCGCCTGCTCGATCATGTCTTTCAGCACATAGGTGTCGCCCAGGCGTGTCCGGAATATCGCGTTCTCCTGATCCATCTTGACCGCCCGCTTGTACTCACTCAGCGCGCGGTCGATCCGACCGTTTCGCACATAGAAATCGCCCAGCCGCATGCACAGATATGCCGTGCGCGCCTGCATCGACATGTCGTCGTGACGGCGCTGCTCATCCTCGGCCTGCATCTGCTCGGCATGCCGCTGAAGACGTTCCCGCTCGAACGGGTCGCCCACTTCGAACTCGACGTCAGATCGAGTCCCCTCGTCCATCACATGTAGTCCTCGAATTGCTTGCTGATTCCGGGAGCGCTCACCGACTTCACCAGCCACACCTTTGACAGCCGGCGCCTCTCCTTCTCGAACTGCACGGTCACCTGTATCGGTCCACTATCTACATACCGGCCGTTTTGAGTGATTACCACGTGAAGGTCAAAAATCCCCGCCGCCGTCGGCGAAGTGATCTCCACAGAAGTATTGTCAATCGACACCTCAGCCGTGTCCGGCGATTGTACAAAATGCATCGCCCCCCGGAACACGTCCAGCTTGCTCAGTCCCATCCCGTCCTGGTAATCGGGGGCGATACAGTCCATGATTTCGTCCAGAGACTTCGTCTCAATCCCGTGCTCGGCCCTTGCTACCAGCTCGTCGATCAACTGCCGATCGCTCGCCCGGTGCATCCACCACCACAGAAACGCACCGGCGGCAACCACCAATATCGCGGCAATCCAGAGACGTCTTCGCACAGAACCATTCTACCCACACCCATCTCGCCACGAAAGCCCGCCCTCGTCCTATCCCGCCGACGCAGCCGTTCTGTAGGGCGAGCGTTCCCA
>JBEKKD010000050.1:0-14485 GCA_050010895.1 Armatimonadota bacterium | reverse complement strand
CATCATCGGCGTCAACGATGATCTCTACGGTTCGATTGCTGCGTTCGATGCGAGCGCGGCCGACGGCGAGGAAGATCGCGGCTGCCAAACCGAGTGCGATGAGAAGAGCGAAGAGCTTGTCCGATCGGTCCACTGTTGCCCACCCCGGGTTGAGTGCTGCATTCTAGCACGGCGCGCGAGCAGGGGCAATCGGTGATGGCGAGGACCGCACACAGAGATGGCGAACAAGACATCGGAGACAGCGAGTGTCAGGGCTGGTGCTCGGGATCGATGGCGGGCAAACGACGACCACGGCCGCGATCTGCGACCTCAGCGGACGCTTGCTGGGCGTTGGGCGTGCGGGTCCCGCGAACCACGTGTGGGAACCGGGTGGGGTGGCCCGTGCACAGCGCGCGGTGAAGACGGCCGTCGCTCAAGCGTGGCGCGAGGCGGCGCTCAGGCCAGTCCGGTTCCAGGCCGCGTTCTTGGGCATGACCGGTGGAGATCAGCGCACGACGCGGGCGATCCGGCGGTGCATCGCGGCTGACCGATTCCAGCTTGAGAATGACGCCCTGAGCGCGCTGGCATGTGTGACTGGAGGCAAACCAGGCGTGGTCGTGATCGCCGGCACCGGCACGATCACCTATGGGATGAACGCGCGAGGCGACACTGCGAAGGCGAGCGGGTGGGGATACCTTCTCGGCGATGAAGGCGGCGGGTTCTGGATCGCCAGGCAGGCCGTCGCCGCCGCCTGCCGCGCCTATGACGGGCGCGCCCCAGAGACGGCGCTGGCGCCGCTACTGCTGAAGGCGGCGGGGGTCGGCGGCCTGTGGGATCTGCACGGGCTGATCTACTCGGGCCGCATGTCTCGCGCCGGGATGGCCGCGCTGGCAGAGGTGGTGTCCGAGGCAGCGCGGGCTGGGGATGCGGCGGCAAGACGGATTCTCGCAGAGGCGGGAAAGGAACTCGGCCTGTCGGCCGCGGTGGTGATAGACAGGCTCGGGATGCAGCGCGGTCGGGTCATTGTGGGGATGGTGGGCGGTGTGTTCCGCGGCTCGGAGGCGGTGAAGCGCGGCTTCAAGCGCGAAGTGCGCCGACACGCGCCAGAGGCGGTCTTCGCCGAGCCGCGTTTTTCACCGGCGATCGCGTGTGTGCTGCTGGCGCTGAGGATGGCAGGAGTGCGGCTGACACAAGGGGTGCTGGCGAACCTGGATGCCGCGTCGGCGTTAGTAGGCGCGAAGTGAGGGAAATGGTTTCCTTATGGCGGTTCGACGAGACGCATATGTGGGAGTTGACCCGCGTCGAAGCGCAGGTATCTGTCGAGTGGCTGAGGAGAAAGGCGCATGCATGATGTTGTCGAGCAGATCAGGGGCGGGCTGATCGTATCGTGCCAAGCGGAGGACGGGAACCCGTTCTTCGAGCCGGCGCTGATGGCGAGATTCGCACAGGCCGCGGAACTCGGAGGCGCGGTGGGGATCCGAGCGAAGTGGCCGGACATACCGGCGATCCGGTCAGCGTGCGGCCTGCCGATCTTGGGCATCGACAAAGTGCACGTCGAGGGATATGCGGTCTACATCACGCCACGCTTCGAGGATGCTCAGCGGATCGCCGAGGCAGGGGCGGCGATCGTGGCCCTGGACTGCACGCCGCGGCCGCGGCCCAGCGGCGAGACGATGGAGCACCTGGTCAAACGGATTGGGGTCGAACTGAAGCTGCCGGTGATGGCAGATATCTCGACGCTGGCGGAGGCGATCGCCGCCGAAGAGGCCGGCGCCGACATAGTCGCCACAACGCTCAGCGGCTACACCGCGTATAGCCGGCGCGGAGATGGGCCGGACTGGGGGCTGCTCGAGTCCATCACCCGCGCTGCGAAGGTGCCGGTGGTAGCCGAGGGTGGGATCTGGACGCCTGCGGAAGCACGATGCGCGCTCGACCTGGGTGCCTGGGCGGTGGTTGTGGGTACGGCCATCACGCGGCCGACGGATATGACCAGACGCTTCGTCGCGGCACTGGGGGGGTGACGGCGGCGGACGTGTCTGGCTAGGAGTGCCCATGAGGTGCGGCGTGATTCGATTGACAAGCCTGAACGGCGACCGTAGAATCCAGGTGGTAATACAGACGCCAGAGGGATACAGTGCCTCGCTGCCCCCGCTGTAACCAAGAGACCGACGAAGAGAGCCGCTTCTGCAAGCGCTGCGGCTTTCCGACCAGCGCCGCCACCACTGATCCAGGGGCTGATGACGATACGCTGATTCTTCGCCTCTTTGATGAGCGACCGGAGGAAGCGGTTACACGCCGCGCACGGATCTGGCTGATCGATCCTGACGGAGAGCATGTCGCGCAGACCTGCGACCTGAAGGACGAAACAACGATGATCGGCCGCCAGCCGGACTGCACCATTATCCTGCCCAGCAGCACCGTGTCACGCCGGCACGCGCAGGTTCGACAGGAGGGCAGCAGGTTCTTCCTGCGCGATCTGCATAGCACCAACGGGACGCTGCTGAACCGAGAGCCAGTGATCGACGAAGAGCTGCTGCACGATCGTGATGAGATCGGCATCGGAATCTATCGCTTGATCTTCAGATATTCGTAGGCGCGTGGGGGGAGTCCGCAGAGGCGCCCCCCTGAAGTGCGCACGGGGCCCATGGGTCAATTGATCGCCTCATTCGCCGTCGCCTTCTTGCTGGGCGTCGGGCTTTCTCGAACCTCCCGCCGCAGCCTCTTCTGGCTGACCTCAAGAGAGCGCAAGGTGGGGAAGGAGAGGATCCACCGCCTTTTCCCAAAGCCGCGCCGGCCTCTTGGCGGCGGGGTAGCGATAGTGGTCGCGGCAACACTCGCCCTTCTGTTAGTGCCTCGCCTCTGGGGCCGGCCGATCGACCCGATCGCTCTCTGGGTGCTTCCGCTGATGTGGGCGTACGGGGCCATCGGTCTGCTGGACGATACCCGGAAGGTGGCCGGCCGGGGCCTCGACGAACGCACGAAGCTCCTGCTGCAGTCGGCGGCTGCGCTGCTCTGGGGCCTGGCGCTCTGGCACTGGGGCGGCGTGCACGCCATCCGCCTGCCCTTCTTCGAGGGTCAGGTGGATCTGGCGTTCGCCTACGTCGGGTTCGTTGCGCTCGTGATCATCGCTACCTCCAACGCGGTCAACCTCTCGGATGGCGTAGATGGACTTGCGGGGGGTGTCGCGGTGATCGCGCTGCTGGGGCTGGCTGGCATGGGGCTGATCGACCCCCGGCACGCTGCCGGTTCGGTGTGCTGGCCTCTCATCGGCGCTATCGGCGGCTTCCTCGTCTACAACATCCCGCCAGCCCGACTGCTTATGGGTGATACCGGCGCGCTCGCGATAGGCGCGGCGCTGGCCGGGATCGCGGTTTTCGCGCGGGCGGAATTCTACCTGTTCCTCGTCGGCGCGCCCTTCGTCGTCAATGCCGCTTCAGTGATGGTGCAGATGGGCACGGTGCGCGGCCTCTGGCGCGTCCTACGACCACTCCGGCACCGCACGACCGAAACTGCCCGGCCGTTCCTGTCCACGCCCATCCACCATCACTTCCAGTGGCTCGGATGGGATGACTGGCGGGTTCTGGCCCTGTTCTGGGGCTTCGGGGCGGCCATGGCGGCCTGGTCGCTGCTGGCGCTCTGGTCAGGCGTGCTGTGGCTCGTCGGGTTGCTGGCGATCGCCGCCTTCCTGGTTGCGGCCGGACTGCAGAAGCAGTTCCGCGCGAACTACTTCCTCGGCCTGCTCCGCCGCCCGGATGGATCGTCCCTGCTGGCGCTCTACCGCGGCATGCCGGTGGAGGTGCTCAGGTACCCGCTGTACCGACTCCACTACGAGACGTCCGTCACCGAGCAGATGTTGGGCGGCGCGACAGTCGAGGGCATCCTTTGGCGGTCGATCACCGAAGTCGAGGCCCATATCATTCTCGGCAAGATCTACGCCGATCAGAAGCTGCTCGAGCAGGCGCTGGTTGAGTGGGAGCAGGTCCCGACGAGAAATCTGCTGATCCGCCCGAGCGTCATGCTTCGGCTCGCGCGCATCTACTATGGGCGCGACCGGTTGCTGGAAGCTATCAAGTTGTGGGAACAGCTTCCCCCGTCGCGGCTGCAGGAGATGCCGAATGTGCGCGAGGTCGTGCGCAGCGCGAAGTTGCGCCTGGCCGACCTCGCGACGAAATCGCACAGGCAGGGCATGCGGATGATGCAGCAGACCGAGAAGGCCGGCGACATCCCCGATCAGCTCGAAAGCTATCTGCTGGCGGCCCGGCGCCTGAACCAGGATCTGCTATCACTGCTGCTGTACGAGAGAGATAAGCTTCGCGGACATCAGGCTGACCCACAGGCAGCGCGGGCCCGCCGCGAACTGCTACGGCGCACGCGGAACGCAGTGCTCGCTCGCATCAATGACCTCGACGACGCGCTCGGCCGCGTGGCGCGCGCGCTGCCTATGGCGGAGGGCGAAGAGCCGGCGGTCCCGGCCGATCCAGCGGTCAGGGCAGCCCAGGAATTGCAGGTGCGACGGCCGGAACTCCTCCGGCTGATCGCGCCGGCAGGGAGAGGCGATCCCGCGATCACCGGCGCGGCCGTTCACCCGAAGGCATCGCGAAACAGTGTCTTCCGACTGAGCGTGACCTGGCCCGGGGACGGGCCGGCCAGCCTGATCGCCAAACGGTACGCTGCCGATCGCATCGCGTTCTTCGCCGCCTGCTATCGGCGCGAGCGCGGTGTCCTCGAGCTGCTGAATCGCTACGCGTGCGCGGTGCCGCGGGTGTACAGCGGAGAGCTGATGGATGACCAGGCGCTGCTCATCATGCAGGACCTGGGAGACGAAACGCTGGCCGAGCGTCTGGAGGCCTCCGACTACCATGGCAAGGAGCAGTGGCTGTACTCGGCAGTGCTCGCGCTGGCTGCACTACATGCCGCCACAGAACCCCATCTGCGCGAACTGCAGGCTGAGATCCAGAAGGTCGATAAGGAAGCCCTCGGCGCAGACTACTACCTGAGCGCGATTCGCATCGCCTTGGATCGGATCGCCGCCCTCGGCGGGATAGCGATCGGCAACTCGGACTGGGCAGTCATTGCCGAGCAGACCAGGCCGCTCGTGGACTTCCTCTGCGATCGCCCTTCCCGATTCATCCACTTCGAGTTCACACCCCATCATCTCATGGTGACCGATTCCGGCCTGAGCATTTTTGACTTCGAACAAGCCACCATCGGCCCCGCGGAGTTCGATCTTGCCGCGCTGCTCGCGCAACCCGAGAGCGAGATCGGCGCCGAAGGCTGGATCGCGATGGTTCGACATTACAGCAGCGCGTCCGTCGAATACGGACTGCCGACCAGCAGCTCGGATCAGACGGAGCGGGCAGTCTCGTACGCGGCGCTCTTCAAGTGCCTGGTGTACGCAGGCGCGGCTGGGAACTTCCTCGACAAGTTCGGCGGGGAACACCATCTCCAGCGTTTCCACTACTACCTGGAGAGATGTCAGGCCATCCTGAACCGCTGGCCGCCTCTTCGTCCGCTGGCCATGCTGCTGACGCCGCGCTTCCGCGCCGCACGCTCGGCTACATCGCGGCTGCGAGGGACAGCTCGACAGGCCTGACGGCTCCGCCCGGGGGTTTACGACGGTTTGACCTTCGGGGATGCCGATAGATATAATGCGGCTGGTGTCGGATCGCTCGCAGCTCCCATGATCTCGGGGAGCCGAGCCCCGGACGGTGTGGGGCCGGAGATCCAGTGTCGCTGACAGGACGGGAAGCTCCGGACAGGGAGACTCGCTTTGCGCGGCTTCTATGGGATCCTTCTGATCGTCGCTCTCGTCGCTGTGAGCGGCCTGATCGCCTACATCGGCGACATCCTGGGACGGCGACTCGGCCGCAGGCGCCTCAGCCTCTTCGGCCTTAGGCCTCGTCATACCGCTATCGTCGTCTCGGTCATCGCGGGGATGCTGATCACGCTGTTCACCCTGGCCATGGCAATGGTGGTCAGCCAGAACGTGAAGGATGGGTTCCTGAAGGTTGACTATATGCGACAGCGGCAGAAAGAGCTGTCGCGAGAGGTCGATAGTCTGAACCGGCGCATCGCCGATCTCGACAAGAGCCGGCGCGGCCTTGAGACGCAACTGAAGCGCGGACAGGACGAGCTTGCCAAGGGGCAGGCCCAGCTTGCCGACGCGAAGGCCGCTCTTGAGGAGACGAGAACGGCTCGCGACAAGACTGTCGCGGAGCTTCAGCAGAAGCAGGACCAACTGGCCAGGACCAAGGTCGCGCTGGCGAAGTCTGCAGCGGACCTGAAGAACGCTACCGGAGCGTTCACGCGGATGACGAAAGCACTGAATGACATGTCCCAACAGGTCGACGCGCTCAAGCTATTCGCGTCTCAGACAGAAAGGGAGTACGCGCTCGAGCGCGCGGTCCCGATTCTGTTCGGCGCGGGTCAGCCTCTCGACGTGGACCTCATGGCCGGAGGGCAATCCACTGCCGACGCCCATAGGGAGCTGAATGCCTTCATCGCCCGCCTCGATACGAAAGTGATCGCCGCAGGCGCTCGGCCTCTCGCCGGAAGCAAGGAGGCAGTGCTCATCCGCAAGCCGGTCGAGGATCCGAAGACGAATCAGGTGACCGTCGCAAGATCCTACCAGGTGATGGACGCCGTCGCCAGCCGCGTCCACGAAAGCCAGGGCGATGTGATTGTGCGAGCATATTCGGTCTTCAATACTCATGCCCGCGAGCCGGTGTACGTGGATTTCGAACTGTTCCGCAACTTGCTGGTCTTCCGCAAGGGGGAGGTGCTGGCGGAGACGGTGATGGACGGGCAGCTCTCCGACTCCGCGCTCCTGGATTCACTGGTGCGCCTATTGAAGGATGACGTCGGAGCGAAGGCGAGGGGCAAGAACGTGATGCCACGGCTGAACCCCAGCAGTCCGAGTCTATTCGAAACAGGCGGTGAGAGGGTCGGTGAGATGACGTTTGACGACCTTTTCCGCGTGATCGAGAAGCTTCGCCGTGTCGGGGGCCCAGCCCGCGTGACCGCTGTCGCGGCAGACGACACCTGGACAATAGGCCCGTTGAAGGTTGACCTGCGTGTCGACCCCGTCACCATTGCTTCGTCGCGATAGCCCACACCTTCGATGAACTCATCGGCGCAGACCAAAGGCCCCATCCTGGCCATCGACCCCGGCAGAGAGAAGTGCGGCATTGCCGTTGTGGGCCTCGATGGGCAGGTCCTCCATCGGGAGATCGTCCCGACCAAGGAGATTGCTGCAGCGGCATTGCGGCTGGTTGAGGCGTACCGCGCCGCGCGGTTGGTCGTGGGTGACCGGACTGCCGCAAAAGATGTGTGTCGGGCGCTGGCGGCCGCTCGCATCCGGCTCGTCCCCCAGATGGTCGACGAACACCGATCGAGCGAACAGGCCCGCCGCCGCTTTTTTGCGGAGAACCCGCCGCGGGGGTGGCGCCGCTTGCTGCCGACGACGCTGCTCACCCCGGATCGGCCGTACGACGACCTTGTGGCGGTGCTACTCGCCGAGCGATATCTCGCGAGCAAGGACGAGGACCGGAACTGAGCTCCTGCCCTCGCCCTCGGAACCATGGGGATGATCGCCGCTAACTCTTCGGCTGCTCCCCGCTGCCCTGCAGCGTCTTCGCCACTTTCAGGAACGGTGTGAACAGATCTATCGGTATGGGAAAGAGCGTTGTCGAGTTGTTCTCGGATGCCACTTCCGCGAGCGTCTGTAGGAATCGGAGCTGGAGCGCAACCGGCTGCGTCGCCAGGATGTTCGCCGCATCGGTCAGGCGCTGCGAAGCCTGGTATTCGCCTTCGGCGTTGATGATCTTCGCACGCCGCTCCCTCTCCACCTCGGCCTGACGGGCCATCGCCCGCTTCATGGTATCGGGCAAGATCACGTCGCGGACCTCGACCAGATTCACCTTGATGCCCCACGGCTCGGTGTGCTCATCGATGATCTCCTGGAGCTTCTGGTTCACCCGGTCTCGGGCCGAGAGGAGCTCGTCGAGCTCCGACTGGCCGATGACGCTCCTCAGCGTCGTTTGCGCCATCAGGTAGGTGGCTTTGTTGAAGTTGCGCACTTTGACGACCGCGTCAGCAGGCATCAACACCCGGTAGTAGACCACGGCGTCCACGGTGACGGGCACGTTGTCCCTGGTCATCATCTCCTGGCGCTGCACATCGATGGTTTCCAGACGAGTACTGATCCGCTCCATCTTGTCAACGATGGGAATGAGGAGTATCAGCCCCGGACCCTTCACCGGGATCAGTCTCCCCAGGCGGAAGATGACCGCCCGTTCGTATTCCCGCAGAATCCTCACTGCGGCACCCAGCACGATGACCACGAACACGATCACCGCGATGGCAATTGCCAGTCCATATCCTTGTGCCACTATCGGCTCCTTTCAGTTCCTCTCACTGTTCGCCTGCGCCGAGGGTTCTTCTGCCTCGACCCGGCGCACGATCAACGTCAGCCCTTCTTCGCCGATGACTTCCACTTGCTCCCCCTCCCCTATCTCGCCCCCGTCCGACACACGCGCCCGCCATCGCTCTCCTTCGACGAACACCTCCCCCATTGGGCCTAACCTCGACAGCGCCTTCCCCCGCTGGCGCAGCATGCCTTCTCCGCCGGTCTGCACCTTCCGCATGTGTGCCCGCACGGCCGCGCCGACCACGAAGAGGAAGAACAGCAGCACCAGGAGCGCCATCACAACGATGACCTCCCACGATACCCTCAGCCAACTGGCCGACGATCCTGTCAGCATCAGTGCTCCGAACACAAAAGAGATGACCCCGCCAACCGTCAGAATCCCGTGGGATACCACCTTCACCTCGGCCAGGAACAGCAGCATGGCGAAAACGATCAGCCCGACGCCGGCGTAGTTCACCGGCAGAACGGCCATGGAGTATAGCGCCAGAAGGAGGCAGAGCCCGCCGATCACACCGGGCAGGATCGCTCCCGGGTTCTGCAGTTCGAACATGATGCCCAGGCCTGCCAGCACCAGCAGGACCAGCAGCAGATTCGGGTTGCCCAGCACGTGGAAGAAGCTCTCTTTGACGCTGGGCGGGAACTCGACGAGCGGAGCGTTTGCTGTGCTGAGGGTGACCTTGCGACCGTCCGGCAGCGAGACCTGGCGCCCGTTCACCTTGTTGAGCAGATCTCTCGGATCCATGGCGATATAGTCTATCACGTGCAGCTTCAGTGCGTTGTCGGCGCTGGCAGTGATGCTCTGGCGAACGGCTTTCTCGGCCCAGTCCGCGTTGCGTCCCCGGCTCTCAGCGATCACCCGCATCTGACCCGCGAACGCGTTCACTACCTTCTCCGCCATCACGTCCTGTGACGGCTTCTGGGCCTTCTCGTCTTTCTTCTCCTCCGACGGCGGCGACGGCATGCCGAGAAGCTCCACCGGGTGCGCCGCGCCGATCGTCGTCGCAGGCTGCATGGCGGCGATACTCGCCGACAGCGTGATAAAGGTTCCCGCCGACATGGCGAACGCGCCGGCAGGATACACGTAGGCTATGGTAGGGATGGGCGCGTTGAGCAGCGCCTCTGTCATCGCCTTCATGGGATCGCCAAGGCCGCCGGGGGTGTTGATGAGAATCAGGAGGCACTGCGCCCCCTGGCGCTGAGCATCTCTCAGGGCGCGGTCGAGGTACTCAGATGACGTGACATCTATGGTTCCATCGAGTCGCATCATGGCGACGGGAGCCACGGATGCCGCGGCGACGGCCGGCGTTATCCAGGCCGCGGATAGAGAGATGAGGAGCACTGTCAGCCGCCATCTCATAGCCGTCTCCGTCAGAATTCCGACCGACGCGGTTTCATCCACGTGGTCGTCTGCCAGCAAGGCAGGCCCTGCTCTGCATTACCGAATTCACCTGGCAATTCCTTGCCCGATATCCCGCGCAATGAGCGTACCAGAACCAGGGCCGCCAGGAAGAGCGGGATGGATGCGTACGGCGCCTGATCGCGGAATAGATGCTCCGCTCTCGCATAGCCCGCCCATATGCCGCCGCCCGCGACCGCAGCGATCGTTTTCAGTATCTGCTGGATGCGCCGCCGTCGCCGCAGCGGACCTTCCTTCTTCTGCTCGCCCCGCTCGACGCAGTCCACGCACTGAGCAGACACTGCCGGCCAGTCTCCGGCAGCGCTCTGCCGGAGGAAGCCCAGCTCGACTCGCGCATCATCCCACTTGTGCTGCATCCGCAAGCTGCAGGCGAGCATCGAGCGCGCCGGCGCGCGGGAGCTGTCGTTACCAGCCAGGCGGCGGAAGCAGTCCTCCGCGCCGGCATAGTCGCGCAGATGGTAACGCGCCAGCCCCAAGGCCATCTCCGATCGAAAGTCCCCAGGCGACTGATCGACCGCGTTCTCGAACGCGGTCGCCGCGTCTCGATTGGCACGGGTGATGATGCCGGCGACGCCGAGATGCCACCACACATCAGGATG
Source organism: Armatimonadota bacterium (assembly GCA_050010895.1). Classification (GTDB taxonomy): domain Bacteria; phylum Armatimonadota; class Hebobacteria; order Hebobacterales; family Hebobacteraceae; genus JBEKKD01. The sequence continues at coordinate 4,062 of JBEKKD010000050.1, read as the reverse complement.
CTGCGGCTCGGACTTCGCGGCCGCTGCGAACACCTGTCGAGCGCCCTTGAACTTGCCGATCGCCATGTACGCTCGGCCGAGGTGGAGCAGCGCGTCGGCCCCTCTGCCATACTCCTTGGCCGTATGGCGCAGCTCGGACATATTCTCCGTGTTGACATCGGCGAACATCATGACCAGTTCGGTATAGGGATCGACGAAGGCGGATTTCGCCTGCTCTCGCGCTTTCTTCACCTGGCCCCAGTACTGCTCCACGCGGGCATCGTACGTTACCATCGGGCGTTCCTTCAGCAGCCCCAGATCCCGCATCTCCTGCCGAAGCTCCCATTGTCTCTGGCGATCCGGGGGCGCCTCCGGCGCCGCCTGCACCTGGCCTCCCGTGCGCCAGCGGTCCTCTTCGCTCACCTTTACCAGCAGAGGCTTCTTCGGATCAGGTCGCGCCCACACGTCAGTCACGAGCACTTCGCCCATCCCCGCCGGCACGAGTTCGGTCAGCAGCGAGCGCGCCTGCGAGAGGTCCGGAGCGACAGGGGTCGGCTCTCCGAGCTCCGTTTCGTCAGATTCCGCAGTCGGCTCCGGTGGTTTGGGCTTCCCGAAGACGCCTTGCAGGTCGTCCAGCTTCTCACGTGGTCCCACATCGATCTGCGTCAAATCAATCCTCGTTCCAGCACACGCCCCAGGGCGTCTACGACCTGGGAGTCGTACTTCTCTCCAGCGTTCGCGGCCAGCTCGGCCAGCGCTTCTTCCTCGGCAAGGGCCTGCCGGTGAGGGCGGTCAGCCGTCATGGCGGCGACGACGTCGGCCACGGCCACGATCCTCGCGCCAAGCGGGATCTCCTCCCCCATCAGCCCTTCTGGATAGCCACTGCCGTCCAGCCTTTCATGATGATACCGCACGGCGGGCTTGACTGACCAGGGGAATTCCAGCGCGTCCAGGATCTGCGCACCGACAAGCGGGTGCGTCCGCATGATCTCGGTTTCGAGCTCCGTGAGCGGCCCCGGTTTGAGGAGAATCATGTCCGACACGGAAACGCGGCCGACGTCATGCAACCGGGCGGCCACTCGGATGCCGTCGCTCATGTCCTCTGAGCAGCCCATTTCCCTGGCGATCGCGACAGCCAGCCTTGCCACACGGTCCGCATGACCCCGAGCATATCGATCCCGGGCCTCTACCGCGCGCATCAAAGCCCGTACGACTCCGTAGAGCGCCTGTCGATCGACTGCCGGCGAGGCAGAAGCTGAGCCCCCGGCCTCTTCGCGCAGATAGTCTTCGACGCGCCCCGTGCTATCTCTTTGTCTTTCAGCGAGAAACTGCGCCACCAGCGCGCTCGCCGGCAGTACGCCCTCATCGGTGGCAACAGTCAGCCCGTCCACCGGCTGCATGGCCCGTCCATCGGCCAGTGCAGCGAGTACCGAATTCCGCTCGGCCGCGGAGAGCCGGTCCCACATCATGCTCAGAACCGGGTCCAGCTGCTCCCGTGCTCGAGACTGAACGTACCACCGTTCATCGTCAGTGAGCGCCCGAGCACCTGACTTGCACTCGAAGGCCTCGTATGCGACCACCTGCAGGTAATACGGCCAGTCTCCAGCGAGTCGGAGAAGGAAATCGCGGTCGGCGGACAGGTCAGCCCCTGCCTCATCGGCGAGTGCTGCCACGTGACGCCAGGCAAGCTCTGGATCCAGCGGACGCAGACGCACCACCGAGAACAGGTCAGCGAAAGGCGATCCCACCTCGCGATCGGCGATTCCAATCTCGTGGAGGCGGCGGCCGGTTGCGGTGACGAAACAGACGCCCGGCCTTGCCGCGACGTGTCGCAGCGCCGAAAAGAAGTTAAGATCGAATGCCGGGTTCTTCGCGGCTAGCTCGACTTCATCGAGCAGGAACACGAGGCGCTTTCCTGCGGATTCGACCTGGTCGAGCACGTCCCTCAGCCCGAGGAAGCTGAGACCGCCTCCCTCCTGCACGCCCGGCTGTACTACCGTCATCTGCCCAGCGGTCTGCTGTGCTAGCTCGCGTAACATCATCTGAAAGAACTGCTCGGCAGTGAGTGTGGCCAGGCCTTCGAAGCTCAGGTAGATGGAAATGTACTGAGCGGGGGAAAGACCGTGTGCGGCCAGAGTGCCCGGCCTCGCGAGGTGCAGCAGGAACGACGTCTTGCCGGACTTCACGGGACCGACAATAGAGCAGTTTTGGGTGCCTGCTATCAGGTGCACGACGTCGCGCGTCTCTTTGGGCCTCCCGAAATAGAACCTCGATTCCCTGATCGGACCTCTGTTGAAGAACGGATTCATCATCGCAGCCCCCTGTGGGTGATCCAGCGCGAAAGCAGGCCGATCCCGATAGCGAACCGCCCTGCATCTTCCGTCACAAGCTCTCCTGCCGTGAGATCTCGGAGCGTCTTGCTCAAGTGACTCGAATCGATGCCAGTCGCGCGCCGCAGTTCGTGTGCGGCAAGGCCCAGATTCGTGCTGGCGAGAGCGCGGATCACCTGCCGACCCAGATCACCGGCCATCTGCCAGAGGTACTGGAGGTGTATCTCCCCCTGCGCGACCACGTCCACGGCTGCGCGGTCTAGCTGCCCAGCTCCGACCGTGGAGTCACCTGATTCCATGTGCGCCTCCACCAGCCGGTAGCCGAGCAGCTGGAGGAGATATGGGTGACGCCCCGCCAGCCTGACCGCCTTGTCAACGATAGCCTCGTCATAGATGATGCCAAGCCCCGCCAGTGGGACGCGAATCGCGTCCCCCGCATCACACCGATCGAGGAACCCGATGCGCTCGTGCACCGCAAGGTTGAGAAGAAAAGACCAGTGCTCGGCAGCCAGCTCTTCGAGCCGGTGAGTGCCACAGAGCACGACGCTGACGTTAGCACTGTGCTGGACTAGAGTGCGGAATTGGGAGAAGACCTCGGCGCCCAGCAGCCCGGCCCGCATCTTCTGGTCGAGGTCGTCGAACTCGTCCAGAAGCAGTACCACACGCCGACCCGATCGTTCCGCCACTGCCCTGACCAAATCGGCTCCTGCGGCGTCGTCCGGCAGAGCGCCGTCCGCAGCCATGAGCATACAGCGCCGGGCTAGCTCGCGGAAGAAGGCGTCGGTGTCTGGGACCAACATCCCTTGCACATCTATGAACACGGGATGGTAGCGATATGATGCCGCGAGCCGCGCCTCCAGCCGGCGGAGGAAACTCGTCTTGCCGGTGCGTCTCTGACCCACGAGGACCACAACGTTGCCGCTATCGCCGCTCGACAGAGCGCGCTCGACAAAGTCCATCTCAGCCACCCGCCCGAAAAACATCGGGCTGTCGGCGCTCAGTGGCTTCCCGACGACGAACGGATTGCGGGCCGCTGGCAGCATCGCTCCTGGCCGCTGCGCCAAGACCTCCTCAGCAAAGGCAGTAGAGCGCCAGCCCGAGCTATCCCAGAAGCGCAACGTTCCTTCGATACGCTTGCGGCCGGGATCGGCACTGCCGATCGGGACCTGGAGCGTGATCTCCGCACCGGGGGGCAGTGAACCTACCGTGCTCGCTCCGGGCCCCCCGATCAGCGCAATCGTCACGCCGTGCGCCATGCCTGGTCCCGCGTTCCTGACCTGAACGAGGGCTGTCGCCTGCGGCCCGACAATGATGAAGCGTGATGCGGCCGATACGCGCACGTCGGCGCTTCCGCCATCACGTGCCTGGACCGTCAGCGCATCGCGCCAAGCGCTCACGATGCGCTCGATCACGCCCCCATAGGTTCTCCCCCGACATTCGTGCTCGCATATATCCAGCGCGGCCCGAGCGCGGGCGCGATACCGCTCCTGCGCGGGTTTGGATCGTGCCTGAACGGCCTTGCGCGTGACTCCAGCAGCCTCGAGGAGATACGCGGCAGGTTGGAAGTGGCTATCGGGCGCGGGCGCAATGCCGGCAATATCGTCTGCCGTGCCTGCATCGGCGCAATCGGCGAGCCAGGTGCAGGTCCGGGAGAAATCGGGAATGCCAGCCCACGTCAAGGCAAGCGAGAGGTCGCGCAGCGCCTCGCCCAGGTCATCCACCCCCTCGAAAACGTGCGCTGCCGAGCGTGCCA
>JBEKKD010000049.1:0-14517 GCA_050010895.1 Armatimonadota bacterium | reverse complement strand
GTCGGAAGCTGGCTGACGGGATCGTCCTGCTCCAGCGTATAGTCGGCGGGGACCTTCACGGACACGTCTGCTCTGTTCCCGGGGATCAGCCAGAACGGATGAATCCCGTAGCCGGCGGGCGCGTTTCGCTTGCCCCGATTCTCATAGGCGAACGCGACCTCGATGCCGCGGGGGACGACTGTGTACTTGATGGTCACGCGGCCGGGGAATGGGAAGCCTTCGTGGACGGGGTGCTTCTCGTCGAAGTCGAGGGTCGCGGTCAGCTCGCGGTCGGATTTGCTGATGGCGAACTCCTCGTCGCGGATCACGCCGTGGATGTTGATGATCTCGCCGCGCTTGCGCTGAACGATCTCGCTGCCCTCGAAGGCATAGCGGGAATCGGTGAGCCGGCAGGGCGTCGGGAACATGTGGAAGCAGCCGGTCATGTGGGGCTCGGCCGCCATCAGCCGGTCGCGGTCGAAGTGCATGAACTCCCGGCCGTCCACCCGGAATGAGATCAGGTTCGCGCCCATGCGCGGGAGCACGTCGATGCGAGTGGTGTGGCCGCCGACGGTTGATTCCAGCGCCTCGGACTCGAGATCGGCCGCCGTGAACGTCCTCATGTCTTCCTCCTACTGCGTGGTCCAGCCGCCATCCACGAACAGCGCGCTGCCGGTGACGAACGAACTCGCCTCGGAGGCGAGGAACAGGGCCGCGCCCATGAGCTCAGGGGTCTCGCCCAGGCGCCCGAGCGGCACCTGGCGCAGAAACTCCTTGAGGTACGCCGGATCGCTCAGGATGGGCCGGTTGATCTCGGTACGGAACGGGCCCGGGCAGAGGGCGTTCACGGTCACGGCGTGCTGCGCGAGATCGAGCGCCATCGCCCGCGTGAGCCCGAGCATACCGCCTTTCGACGAGCAGTAGGACGCCCGCTGCGGCAGGCCGACGAACGCCAGCATGGAGGCGACATTCACGATCCGGCCCCATCGCTGCGCTTTGAGGTGCTCCACGACGGCGCGGCTGCAGCGCATGACTCCGGTAAGATTCGTGTCGATCACGGTTTCCCAACTCTCATCCTGGAGGTCCGTGATGGATTCGCGGATGTTCACACCCGCGTTGTTGACGAGAATGTGCAGGCCGCCGAGGGAGTCGATGGTCCTGCTCACCGCGCCGGCTATCGATTTCGGGTCACGAACTTCCAGCGCGAACCCGATGCACCGGCTGCCGGTGTCGCGGGAAAGCTCGTGCGCATAGGCCGCGGCCGTGTCGGCGTCGCGGCTGGTGAGCGCGACAGATGCCCCGGCCTCGGCATAGGCCTGGGCGATCGCTTTCCCCAGACCGCGCCCGCCGCCGGTGATAAGCGCGACGCGACCATCCAGTCGGAACAGATCAAGCACGGGCATGACAGCTCTTCCCTTTATATCGTGGGGTGGTTGTTGCGGACATGGTCTATCGTGGGCTGTCGATAGGTGCTGCAAAACTCGCAGTCCTCACGGTCGCATAGCAGAAACCCCGGCTCGTTATAGATGCCTTGCACGACCGCGGCGACCATTTCCTTCGACGGCAACCATAGGGTGTCCGCCATGCCCACTCTGCCGCGATGCAGCAGGCCCGCTTTCTGGTAGAGGCGCTCCACCTTCGATCCCTTGCGGTAGAAGTCGCGGTCGCCCCCGGGTGACTTGTAGACCTTGACGATGCGGGGCGCGCCGTCGGGGCCTTTGACGACGGCGTCCTCGGTCGACAGATAGGGCAAGTCGAGCCAGTCTTCGACGGCGTGGAGGGTGGTGTTGCAGCGTGGGTCCACACCGAGAAACATGATCTTTGCGCCCCAATCCACATAGCGCCGATAGGGCCCGTCCTTGCCGAAGGTGGAGGTCGTATCGTGGCCTTGCACGAGCTCTTCGGCGCGGCGGCCGAGGCCGGCGATGGAATGGGTGGGGTGCGCGCTGCGGAACGCGCCAGGCCGCCGCCAGAGCGTATCACTGATCTTGCCAACGCGGGATGGCGTCTCCTTCGGGTCAAACGCGTGCTTCGCGAAGTGGCCCTCGACGAAGCACCACGTGAGGGTGGGGACGGCCATGAGACCGTCCGGGCCGAGGGCATCCATGAAGCCGTCGATGACGGCGTCGGCGCCGCCGTCCACCCAGCCCACGCTCTTGAGAGAGCTGTGAACGAAGACCACGTCGCCCCTGACGATGCCGAACTGTGCCAGGTCGCCCGCGATGCGCTCTCGCGTGATCGTCGTCTTCCCCTGATTCTCCGCCATACAATCCTCCTGCGAAGGTGCTCCTTTCGCCCTCCGAGGGGGTCAAGCCTGCCAAGACGAATCACAGGGAGAGAGGTGCGCCACCCATGACGTCTCGCGAGCGCTTGCTTGCCGCTCTCTACGGGGAGTTTCCTGACCGCCTGCCGTGGGCCCCCGAGTTCAACATCATGTTTTGCCGGCGGATCGTGCAGGAGATCCCCGGGCCCGCATATGCGCCGGAGGATATTTACATCGAGGCCTGTCGCCGGATGCGGGCGGAGTGTCTCAAGAGCGTAGCGGCGGTGGCGGTGACGTACCCGAACGTTCGGATGGGCGAGACTCACGACGGTGAGCTGATCACACGAACGTACGAGATGCCGTTCCGAACCATGACCGCCCGCTCGCGAGTAATCGGCGATATCGGCGGCGACATGGAGTTCGAGCATATGGTCCGCACCGTGGACGACGTGCGGGCCTATCGCTTCATGTACGAGGACGCAGTCTATGAGCCGCGCTACGACCTCGTCACGGACCAGATGGAGCGAATGGGGGACGCCGGTGTGGTCTCGATCTTCGGGCCGCCGACGCCGCTTCTGGATCTGATCATGTTCCAGATCAGGCTGCCGAATATCTATTTCCTGATGGACGACCACCCGGCCGAGATGGAGGAGCTTCTCACGACCATGCACCGGCGCAACTGCGAGTACTACGAACTCGCCGCGGGCGGCCCGGGGGAGGTCGTGCGATCGTTCGAGGACACCTCCACGACGTTGGTGTCGCCGGAGCTATACCGGCGTTACTGCCTGCAGCAGATGCGGGACTACGGGGATATCTGCCACGCCCGAGGCAAGCTCTTCGCGCCCCACATGTGCGGCCTGCTGAAGGGCGTTCTGCCTGAGCTGCGGGAGACGGCGCTCGACGGAATCGAGGCGCTGACTCCGCCGCCGCTGGGCGATACTCCCATCGGCATGGCGCGGGAGAAGCTCGGACCCGACATCACCTTGATCGGCGGACTCGACCCGACGCAGTTCGTCGGCGCGACACGCGACAAGACTCGCGATATGATCCGAGAGTTCGTCTCGCAGATTGGCGACGGGCGGCGGACTGTCCTGGGTCACGAAGAAGTCCACATCAAAGCGGATTTCGAGAGCGTGCGGGCGATTCCGGAGCTGCTCGATGAGCACGCGCGGTTCAGCTAGCGGGATCGGTGATGCCTAACTTCTCGCAAATGGCCCGCCACCGCGCCTGGTGGCTTTCATGGGTGAACCGCGGGCGGAAGCCGAGGCTGAGGTAGAGACGCAGGGCCGGCACGCGCCAGTCATCGGTCTGGAGGACGGCCCGACGGAACCCGCGCGCTCTGAAGCGATGCAGGACGGCGAGCGTCAGCGCCCGGCCCAATCCATGCCCGCGCTGCATGGGGTCGACGGCGACCATGTGTAGATAGCCGGTGTCCTCGGGATAGTTCGCGTCCCAGATGGCGCAGGCCGTGCCCACGGTCACCCCATCCTTCTCGGCGAAGAACAGCCCCTCGGGGTCGAATCCCGACGAACCCGCGGCCGATCGCCGAAAGCCGGCATCATCGTATTCCCCGCCGATCCCGGCGCTTATGATCCGGCACCAATCGGCCGAGTCGCCATCGCGATAGGTCCGTATCGCATAGCCCGGTGGCGCGACCACTTCGGGCAGATCGTCCAGTGAGTCGAGTTCCATCAGGAGCTGTGGTTGTGCCATAGTGAGGAATGCTAGCCACCGCGCGGGCGGCCGTCAAGCAGCGCCGCCGACACAGGGAAGGAAGACGGGAAAGAGGAAGCCAATAATGATGGTCGCACGGGCTCACTTCGACGGCGGCGCGCGAGCGCGTGAGACTTACGGCGCGAGCGCCTGAGACTCGATGGGAGATTGAGGCAATGGCTCAGCAGGACTTCGGACTCATCGGACTGGCCGTGATGGGCCAGAATCTGGTCTTGAACATCGAAGAGAAGGGATTCTCGGTCGCGGTCTTCAACCGCACGGCGGCGCGCACCAAGGAGTTCATGGCCGGCGAGGCCGCGGGCAAGAAGATCGTGCCCACATACTCGATTGAGGGGTTCATGGCCGCGCTGAAGCGGCCGCGGCGCATCATGCTGATGGTGAAAGCAGGAGCGCCGGTCGACGAGTTCATCGGATTTCTGCTGCCGCACATGGAGAAGGGCGATCTGATCCTCGACGGCGGCAACTCATTCTTCCTGGACACCATCCGCAGGAACAGGATGCTGGCAGAGAAGGGGTTCCTCTACATCGGCACGGGCGTCTCCGGCGGCGAGGAGGGCGCTCGTCACGGCCCCAGCATCATGCCGGGCGGGCAGAAGGAAGCCTACGATCTGGTGGCGCCGATCCTGACGAAGATGGCGGCGCGCGTGAACGGCGATTCGTGCTGCACCTACATCGGAGCCGACGGCGCTGGCCACTATGTCAAGATGGTCCACAATGGCATCGAATACGGCGACATGCAGCTGATCAGCGAAGCCTACTACATCATGAAGTACGCTCTGGGCATGAACGCGGACGAGCTGCATCAGGTCTTCGACGAGTGGGACAAGGGACCGCTGAACTCGTACCTGATCGAGATCACCCGCGACATCTTCGCGCGCAAGGATGAGGAGACCGGCCAGGCGCTGGTCGAGTTGATCCTCGACAAGGCCGGGCAGAAGGGCACCGGGAAGTGGGCCTCGCAGAACTCGCTGGACCTCGGCATTTCGGTCTCCACGATCACCGAGGCCGTGTTCGCGCGCTGCATCTCCGCCATCAAGGAGGAGCGCGTCGCCGCCTCGAAGGTGCTGAGCGGCCCGGACCCCGCCTATAGGGGCGACAGGAAGGAGTTCATCGAGGCCATTCGTCAGGCTCTGTATGCGTCGAAGATCTGCTCCTATGCGCAGGGCTTCGCGCTGATGAAGGAGGCGGGCAAGGAATACAAGTGGGAGCTGAACTTCGGTGAGATCGCGATGATCTGGCGGGGCGGCTGTATCATCCGCGCCCAGTTCCTGCACCGCATCACTGAGGCCTACCAGCGCAACCGGAACCTGGCGAACCTGATGCTGGATCCGTTCTTCAAGGATATCCTGGAGAACGGCCAGGCGCAGTGGCGGCACGTGATCGCGACGGCCACGCATCTGGGGCTGCCGATCCCGGCGTTCACCTCAGCGCTCGCCTATTTCGACTCCTACCGGCACGAGCGGCTGCCCGCGAATCTGATCCAGGCGCAGCGGGACTACTTCGGCGCTCACACCTACGAGCGGGTGGACAAGCCGGGTACGTTCCACACGGAGTGGACGTCGGGCGCGGGCGGAGTCCGCGCCTCCTCTCAGTAGGAGACAGCAAGCGGAAGCTGCGCTTCCGCCGGAGGTAATATGGAAGCACCCGCGCAGATCACCGGCCTCGGTCACGAGCATCGCCTGATGGTGGATACCGAAATCGACCGCACGCTGCGGCGCGCGTTCGAGGGGCTGTTCCTGACGGGCAGGCGCGTGCTGGTGGTCATCCCCGATCACACTCGTACCGCGCCTATAGACACTGCCTTCAAAGTCATCTATGACGTGCTGGCCGACCGGGTGAAGAAGCTGGACTACCTGATCGCTCTCGGCACTCATCCGGCGATGTCGCAGGAGATGATCTACCAGCGAGTCGGGATCACGGCGGAGGAGCACAAGAAGAAGTATTCGAAGGTGCAGTTCTTCAACCACCTCTGGAAAGATCCGCACGCGCTGGTAGAGATCGGGCGCTTCAGCAAAGGCGAAGTCGGCGAGATCACCGAGGGCCGCTTCGAGTTGGAAGTCTCGGTCACGGTGAACAAGATGGTACTGGACTACGATCTGCTGCTGATCGTGGGCCCGGTGTTCCCGCACGAGGTGGTGGGCTTCTCCGGCGGCAACAAGTACCTGTTCCCCGGGATCGCCGGCCAGCACATCATCGATCTGTTCCACTGGCTGGGCGCGGTGATCACGAACCCGGTGATCATCGGCAAGAAATGGACACCGGTGCGCGCGGTGGTGGATCGCGCGGCCGCGATGGTGAAGGCGCAGAAGCACTGCATCGCGCTGGTGGTTAGGGACGACGGGCTGGCAGGCATCTACTTCGGCACGCCCGAGCAGGCCTGGTCGCAGGCGGCCAATCTCTCCCAGAAGCTGCACATTCTCTACAAGGAACAGCCATTTCACACAGTGCTGTCCTGTGCGCCGAGGATGTACGACGATATCTGGACCGCGGGAAAGTGCATGTACAAACTCGAGCCGGTGGTCGCCGATGGCGGGACGCTGATCATCTATGCTCCCCACGTCACCGAGATCTCGGCGACCCATGGCCACATCCTGCATGAGGTCGGCTATCACACGAGGGACTACTTCCTGCGGAACTGGGACAGGTTCAGCCATTACCCCTGGGGCGTGCTGGCGCACTCGACCCACGTCAAGGGGATCGGGACCTGCGAGGGCGGCGTCGAGAAGCCGCGCGTCAACGTGGTTCTGGCGACGGGGATTCCGAAGGAAGTGTGCGACCAGGTGAACCTGGGATACATGGATCCGCGCAGCATCAATCCAAGCGACTACGCCAACCGCGAGAGCGAGGGCGTGCTCTACGTCCCCAAGGCCGGGGAGATGCTGTACCGGTTGAGGAACGCGCCGCCGGAGCTGGGCGGGCCGCGGTAGGCGACTTCGCGCACGTATGCTCGTGACCGATAGAGGGATACACGGAATGCTGTCTTCACTCCTCAAGGCCGCCGGTGTCACGGCCCCTCTCGCCGAGGATGCCGTTTCGAAGATCGCACCCGAACTCTCCACTGCGAGCGGACGAGGTGTGTACCCGCGCTCGATCGTGGCGAGTGGCGGCGTCGTCTATTTCCTGGGCCGGCGAGGGTTGGACAAGCGGCTCTGCCTGCTATGGGACGAGGCCGCGACCCCGGCCACGCTGCGCGATTATGGCGGCGAGCGCAGCCACGTTCAGATGGGCGGGATGCGGCTGGCCCTCCAGGCAGGCCATCTCGATCACCAAAACGCGGCGGCGCTGCGCCGCCATCTGCCGTTCACGGCGCCACAGGTCCAGGGCACGCGCGCCGCGTTCGGCGCGGGAGACCGGCTGGGCCTGGCGACGCCCGCTCACGTCCGCGCGGTGCGCGGCACGGGCCTGCGGCCGTTCTTCGCGCAGCAGTCCATCAGAGAGATGACCCGCACCGGCCGCACGCCGGACGAGGTGATGGACACGGCCACCTTCGGGGTGTTCGAGGAAGGCTGGCGAGATGGGTTTGGCGCCGATGCGGATCATCTGAAGACGGCGCAGGATATCGACGCCACTGTTGCCGCCGGGTTCACGATGTTCACCATAGACCCGGGCGATCACGTTGACAATGAGGCCGAAACCGCTGGCATCGAGGCGTTGAAGAGCAAGGTACACGCGCTTCCCTGGGCGGAGCTCGAGACGACTGCAGATGACCTCCGCCGCGCCTATGCCGAACCCGTCCGGCTGCCCGGCGACGTTCTGGTGGAGTTCGACGAGGCGACGCTGCTGCGCGCGGCCGCCAAGTACGGCCGGTCGCTGGCGCATACGGCGGCGATGTACCGCCACCTGGCAGGAAAGAAGGCACCGGGCGAGTTCGAGCTCGAGATGTCGGTGGACGAAACCGCCACCCCCACATCCGTGGCGGAGCACATTTTCGTTGCCCGCGAGCTACGGCGTCTCGGGGTCGCCTGGGTGAGCCTGGCCCCCCGCTTCGTCGGCGAATTCGAGAAGGGCGTCGACTACATCGGCGACCTGGGCGAGTTCGAGCGCAGCTTTGCACAACACGTTGCGGTGTCTCAGCATTTCGGGCCGTACAAGATCAGCATTCACTCCGGCAGCGACAAATTCTCCATCTATCCCATCGCGGCGCGCCTGGCCGGCGATCTGGTTCACTTGAAGACGGCAGGCACGAGCTACCTCGAGGCGCTGCGCGCGATTTCCACGATCGACAGCGCGCTCTTCCGCGAGATTCTGGCGTTCGCCATCGAGCGCTACCCGACCGACCGCGCCTCGTACCACCTCTCGGCCGACGTGGCGAAAGTGGCGAGGCCCGAGAGCCTGCGCGACGCGCAGCTTGCGGGCGTGCTCGACCAGTTCGATACTCGGGAGGCGCTGCACGTCACATTCGGATCGGTCCTGACGGCGCAGGTCGATGGCAGGCCGCGCTTCAGAGATCCATTCATGAAGGCGCTTCAGGAGCACGAAGAGGTCCACTACGAAACCCTTCGCACCCATATCGAGCGGCACGTCAGGCCGTTCGCGCGGGGGCGATGAGATCATACGAGCGAGGGAATCACGATGAGCGATCCACAGGCCGCACTGAAGAACTTCACGCCGAGGCACGAGTTCTTCGTCGGCATCGACTCCGATGGCTGTGTCTTCGACACCATGGAGATCAAGCACAAGGAGTGCTTCATCCCCAATATCATCAACTGCTGGGCGTTGCAGGCGGTGTCGAAGTACGCACGCGAGGCGGGCGAGTTCGTGAACCTGTACTCGCAGCACCGCGGGATCAACCGCTGGCCAGCGCTGCTGATGGTCTTCGATCTGCTGGCGGAGCGGCCGGAGGTCCAGCGGCGCGCGGTGAAGCTGCCGGAGGTGCCATCGCTGCGTGAGTGGGCGAAGACCGAGAAAGCGCTGGGCAATCCGCAGTTGAAGGCGGCGGTGGAGAAGACCGGCGACCCCGTGCTCAAGAGAGCGCTGGCCTGGAGCGAGGCGGTGAACAAGAGCATCGCAGAGATGGTGCACGACGTGCCGCCATTCCCGTTCGTGCGGGAGAGCTTCGAGGCGCTCTCGAAGAAGGCCGATATGATCTGCGTCTCGCAGACTCCCGGGGAGGCGCTGCAGCGGGAGTGGGAGGAGCATGGCGTCGCCAAGTACGCGGCGGTGATTGCGGGCCAGGAGATGGGCAGCAAGAGCGAGCACCTGAAGCTCGCGGCCGCCGGCAAGTACCCGAAGGAGCGCTGCCTGATGATCGGCGACGCGCCGGGGGACCTGAAGGCGGCGCGATCGAATGGCTTCCTGTTCTTTCCCGTGGAGCCGGGGCAGGAAGAGAGGTCGTGGCAGCGATTCTATGAAGAGGCGATAGGCAAGTTCTTCGGCGGAACCTATGCGGGCGGATACGAGAAGAAGCTGATCGAGGAGTTCGAGGCGCTCCTTCCCGACACGCCGCCGTGGAAGCGGAAGTGAGTGGTGCGAGAGCTGACGGCGTCCGCGAGAAGCGGACGCCGTTCGTTTCGGGCTTCCGGGGTTCGGTTCAGCGTATCAGTTGCCGGAGAGCGATGAGCTGTGCTCGCGACCCCATGGCGATCAGCCGATCACCGGGGCGGAGCACACTGTCGTGACGCGGATTGGTATGGAAATTCCCTTCGGCGTCCGCAATCGCGAGGATCATTGCACTGTCCTCCCGCATCAGCCCGGCAGCCGCCAGGGATATCCCGGCAACGTGCGCGTCGGAAGAGATCGGGAGCGAGGTGATCTCGACGTCCAGGTCTTCCCGGTGCAGCACCATCTCCAGGAAGTCGACCACTCCCGGCTCTGCCGCGGCAGCAGCGAGGTTCCGGCCGCCGACCACGTATGGAGAGAGCACGCGGTTCGCGCCGGCGCGTGTGAGCTTGTCGACGGCGCCTTCCTGCCCGGCTCGCGCGATGATGTAGAGGCTCGGGTTGAGCAGGCGCGCGCTCAGCACCACGAATAGGTTGTCTTCGTCCGTCGCGACCGCGGCGATCAGCACCTTGGCGCGCTCGACACCGGCGCTCTTCAGGGACTCGTCCTGCGTCGCGTTCCCCTCGACATAGAGAATGCCGCCCTCCCGCAGACGATCGAGGCCGTCCGCCTCGTGCTCGATCACGACCACCGAAAGCCCGCGGCGGCGGAGCTGTGTCACCGCCTCCCGGCCCATCCGACCATATCCGCAAACGATGTAGTGATCGCGCACGTACCTCAAGGCCCGTACCCTCCGCCTTCGCTCGAATTCATGGCTGAGCTGCTCCCCGAGAAGCAGGCTCGCGGCGCTGCGCACGGCGACGGCCGCCAGAATGATGCCGGTGATAGCGAAACCCGTCGTGAATGCCCGGCCGAACTGGCTCAACGGGTGAACTTCCATGAAGCCGATGGTCGCGATGGTGATGACGGCCATATAGACGGCGTCGATAATGGTCCATGGGGCGCCGCTGATGCGGCTCTCGACGTTGACGTAGATGGCTGCCGCGAACGCCATCAGTAGCAGGAGGAACAGGAGGGCGATCCAGAAACGGCGCGCGGCCCGTCTCAGGTCGGCCGGCAGCGCCGACGTCGAGAGCAGGTTCTCACCTCGGCCTTCAGGCAAGCGCCTTCCCCACATCGACTCGTCGCCCCTCCTCAGCGCTCACATAAGCCGTGTACAGGACAACGGCGGTATCGCGGGCCAACGCGAATCCGGAGATCGGCTCGCGGTCGTTGGCTATGGCAATGACGAAGTCGGCGATTTCTTGCAGATATCCCTGCGCCCAGTGCTCATCCGGAGACGGAAATGTCCACCCACCCTTGGTTTCGATCTTCTCGCTGATGTACTCGTCGGCGAAAATCTCCGGCGATGGGGCATAGGCCACACAGGCGTCGTTCGGGTTCATGTTGGCGCGGAGTCGGGCGTTCGACAGGTATGCTTCGAGGTAGTTGTGCACGCCCCCGAGGGTCGTGTCACCGGCTTTGATCTCAGCCACGGAGCCGTCCTCGAAGGTCAGAACCATCACACCCCAGTCTTCGACGTCCTGCCAGTCCGTCTTGAGGTAATGCTTCGGCTCCTGCTTGAAGGCCTCGATCCAGGTGAGGTTGTTGACTTCGCACACCACCGATTTCGGTCGGATCGGCCTGCCGAACTTGTGCTGCCCTTCCCATTGCTTGAGCTGCAGCACCGCGCCCAAGGGATGGGCGCCCTTCAGTACGAGGGAGCCGCCGCCCGCGGTCTGCCAGCGTTTCGCGTAGACCGAGGGAGAGCCGGAGTGAGACTCCTCAGCTTCGATGCGGAGCACCGTTCCGCCGGCCGCGTCAGCCAGCCGGCGCAGCTTCACGAAGGAGGGAGCGTAGACCCAGTTCTCGGCGTAGCCGAAGTGCACGCCGGCGGATGCGACGGCGTCGCCGATGCGATTGCAGTCCTCGACCACGCGCTCCAGCATCCTCTGCTTCGGCACGGTCTTGCCGATCAGCTCTCCGGGCGGGGTATCCGGCTCGCCGAAGTACCCCGTGAGGTGCTTCTCGCAGATGATGTGCTTGCCGGCCCGGGCCGCATCGAGCGCGAATCGCGTGTGAAGGTGGTTCGGCACCGCGAGGTCGGCGACCTCGAAGTCGACGCCCTCGACCATTTCCTGGAAGCTGCCGAAGGCGCGCGGGATGCCATATCGATGGGCGAACCCCTGCGCGCGCTCCTGGCTGCGGCCGCACACCGCCACCACCTCGCACCTGTCCGGCCCGAGCGCCTGGAAGCCGGGCATGTGCAGCCCCGCCGCGTAGCCGTAGCCGACCAGTCCAACGCGCAGCTTTGCCATAGCGGGTCCCGTGCCTCAGTCCAGGAGCGACTTCACGTTCACACGCCGTCCCTCTTCGGCGCTGACATAGGCAGCATAGAGAACGATATTCACATCGCGCGCCAACTGCGCGCCCGAGACCGGCTGGCGATCCTCGGCCACCGCTGCCACGAAATCGGCGATCTCCTGCGGATACCCCTGGTTCCAATCCTCGTCGGGCGAGGGGAGGGTCCAGCCACCCTTCGTCTCGATCTTCTCGACGATGTACTCGTCTCCGAAGATATGCGCCTCGGGGGCGTAGGCGATGCAGGCGTCTGTGGGGTTGATGTTGGCGCGCAGGCGGGCATTGGACAGATATGCCTCGAGGTAGTTGTGTACGCCGCCAAGGGTCGTGTCAGCGGCCTTCACCTCGGCAACGGAGCCATCCTCGAACTTGACGATGATGATGCCCCAGTCCTCGACGTCCTTCCAACCGGTGCGAAGGTACTGTTTCTTTTCCTTCTCGAACTCGGGGATCCATGTGAGATGACCGACCTCACAGAACACCGACGCCGGCCGGATCGGCCTGCCGAACTTCGCCTCTCCCTCCCAGTATTTCAGCTGCAGCGCTGCGCCCAGCGGGTGCGATCCCTTCACCATGAGCGATCCGCCTCCGGAGGTCCGCCACTGCTTCGCATAGTCGGCGTGAGAGCCGGAGTGCGATTCCTCGGCCTCGATGCGGAGAATCGTTCCCCCAGCCGCCTTCGCCAGTCGCCACAGTTTGACGAAGGAGGGCGCGTATACCCAGTTCTCGGCATATCCGAGCTTGATGCCGGACTGCTTCACTGCGGCCATCACCTCGTCGCAGCGGGCGATCACGTGGTCCAGCATCTTCTGTCGCGGGACGGTCTTGCCGATCAGCTCGTCCTTCGGTCTGCCTTCGCCGAAGTAACCGGTGAGGGGCTTCTCGCAGAACACGTGCTTGCCGGCCTTGGCGGCCTCGATGATGAACGGCGCGTGCAGGTAGTTCGGCACTGCGAGATCGACCGCATCGACATTGGCCTTCGCGAGCATCTCCGAGAAGTCGTCGTAGACCGCGGGAATGCCGTGGGCTGCCGCGAACTTCTCGGCATCAGGCTTGGGAACGGCGCAGACCGCCGCCACCTGGCATCTTTCAGGGGCGATCTGTTTGTATCCGTGAATGTGCAGGTTCGCAGAGAATCCGGCACCCGCCATGCCGACGCGGACTGGGAGCATAGAATCACAACCTCCGATGCACGTGCTGAGGCGGCCGGGAAAGGCCGCCGCTATGTTCGTTGGTAGACTTCCGGGTTCACGCAGAACTTCGGCCGCCGGCCTTCGAAGACGTCGATGATCGCGTCCACCACGCCATCGCCCATCGCCATGAGAGCGCCCGGCGTGTTGGAGGAATTGTGCGGCATGGTGACCGCGCGTTCGCACCTCAGCAGACGGCTCTGTGTCGGCGGCTCGGTCGCGTAGACATCGATGCCGGCGCCGAAGATGCTGCCCGCATCCAGCGCGTCGGCGAGGGCGTCTTCGTCGACGATGGCCCCGCGCGCGGTATTGACCAGGATCGCGGTAGGCTTGATCATGCCGATTCTCTCGGCATCGATGATCTTGCGCGTGTCATCGCCCAGCGGCGCGTGGATGGAGATGAAGTCGGCCTCTCTCATCACCTGCTCGAGGGATGCGGCGCGCTCCACCCCGACCTCGGCCGCGAACTGCTCGTCGAAATATGGGTCGAATGCCAGGATGCGCATGTTGAAGCCGCGGCCGCGGCGCGCGACGCCTTTCCCGATGCGTCCCAGCCCGAAGAGCCCGAGGGTCGCGGCATAGACATCGACGCCGTAGGTATTCACCCATTGGCCGGCCTTGGTGGTGCGGTCGCCCTCGGGGATGTGACGGGCTACTGCCAGCATCAGCGCGAAGGCCATGTCTGCGACGGCTTCGGCGTTCGCCCCGGGGATATTGGCAACCACTATCCCGCGCTTCGTGCATTCGGGTATGTCCACGCAGTCCATGCCAGCGCCGTGGCGGGCGAGAACCTTCAACTGATCGGCATCGTCGAACGCCGGTGGGAACCACTGGTCCACACCGGCCGCGATGCCGTCTATGCCCTTCAGCAGCGGCCGCAACTCCTCGGGCGTCATGGGCCGCCCGTATGGGTTCTGCACGATCTCATAGCCGGCCGCAACGAGCCGGTCTTCAGGCTCCCGCGACACCTGGCTGAAGGAGGTCGCGCTGATCAGCACCTTCATCTACCATCTCTCCTCATCTGCGGGAACCGCGGCACGAGCCCTGCGCCGGCGCTCCGCTCGTTCAGACGGTCCCATCAAGCTGCACCATCTCGATGTTCTGGTTGGGGCAGCGGCGGAAACACATTCCGCAGGCCACACACTTCTCCTCGTTGATGCGGAAGGCGTCGTTCCCTTGGCGCTCCACCGCGAAGGACGAGCAGATCCGGAAGCAGAGGCCACAGCCCTCACCGCAGCCACATACCAGGCAGCGGCTCGCCTCCTTCACCGCCTCCTCTTCGGTCAGCGCCGGCCGATAGGGCTCGAAATCCACCGTGCGCTCTCGTCCCGGCCGCATCGGCAGCGGCACCCGCGGCTCGAGTTCCAGGCCCTTCTGTCGCGCCAGGACTTGCTTCTTCGAGACCTCGGTCAGCTCCGGATCGTATGCCAGGAATGGCTCACCGTCAGTCAGATAGGCATCGATCGAGGCCGCTGCTTTTCGCCCGGAGGCCACGGCCGCGATCACGGTGTC
>JBEKKD010000048.1:0-14723 GCA_050010895.1 Armatimonadota bacterium | reverse complement strand
AGGAGATAGCTCACGGTATATTCGCCGCAGTCGATGCCGAGGAAAGGCATCGAGAGACCCTCGGTGGTCGTCATGGGGCTGCTCTGCACGAGCGAAGCAAGCCAGTCGGGGTTGTCGGCCGGGACGTAGCTCCCTTCGTCAAGAGGCAGCACATAGGCCAGGATCGCGCGGTCATGACCTATCACCGGCCAGGTGACCTCACCAGGAGAGGTCGCTCGGAAACGCACCGAGAGAGCATCCCCCTCTAACTGCATCGTGACCGAGTAACCCGTGCCGGGGAGTCTCCAACTCGCCTCCTCTTTGCTCTGTATCACCTGCTCCACCGGGCCGAGGCCATCCTGTGGTGCCGAGACCTCGATAGGGGCCTTTCCCTGCGGCCTGGCCGTCACGGCGAGTGTGGCGGGAGCAACCTCGACACTCCAGGTGGAGCTGCTCAGTTTGACGCTCTGCGCGGCGCATGCTGCGTGAGGAGCGGTGAAGCAGAAGCTGGTGAGGACGGCGAACAGATAGAGTGTCAGCGCGTGGGTTTTCATTATGCGGCTCTCCTCATTCCACGGATCTCGCTGTGGCGGGCCCACTCCCGGACTAGTTCCATGCAGGTGCACGGCTGCTCCTGCCAGATGGAGCGCCTTAGAATCGTCGGCCAGGGATGGCTGCTCCACTTCGGCCACTGAATCCATGACTGTGTCTTATGGGCCCAATCTCTTTTGGGCATTCCGGCCAGCCTGAGCCATTCATTGGCGTCAGGAGGCACGGACATGCCGCAGAGGGCGCAGTGCAGCCGGCGGCCATAGGCGGATTCGATGACGCGACGGCCGCCTTCCTCGACTGCCTCGGCTGCTACCGCGGCTGCTCAGTCCAGACGGTCAATGCCCACGCCCCGGACCTGAGGGGCGTCGAACATCCACACAAGGTCACATGGGCGGCCGGAGGGAAGCAGTTGGGCCGTGGGAGACGGTCAGCACTATGACGTCCGGGATGTCTATAAGGCGCCTGAGAGGAGAGGAGGAAGACGATGTTCGGTAAGGTCTTGGTTCCGGTGGATGGGTCTGAGTGCTCACTAAAGGCAACGCGCGTCGCTGCTGAGATCGCCCGTAAGTTCGGCTCGAAGGTCAGCGTTATTCACGCCATATACTTGCCGGTGGGCGTCGTCGGAGCAGGAGCAGCCGGGATGGTTACCGATGAGACGGCTGTGGTGGCGCTGGAGGAGGCAGCCACGGAGATCCTGCGCTCCGCGTGTGAGGCGCTCGGCTTGCCAGGCGAACAGGTGAAGCAAGAGGTCCTACACGGGCATCCGGCCGAGGCGATCTGCCGATGGGCAGAGGAAGGCAAGTACGATCTGATCGTCATGGGGCACCGGGGGTTGAGCGCGATCCGTGCTTTCTTTACTGGCAGCGTCAGTGACAAAGTGAACCACCATGCCCCGTGCTCCGTGCTGATGGTGCGCTGACCCGGGGGCATGGAAGAACCCGCTGAGGTGCCCACATCCGTAGACCCCCGCTCCTCTCGAGAGCAGGCGCCCACTGAGCAGATACCCCAGCGGCTGAAGCCACCGCGCCCGCGCGGGCACGCAGAGGGCTTCCTCTGGGTCTTCGTGGGTCTAATCGTACTGGGCGTCGGCCTGAGCATTTACGCCGGGTTCTTACGGCGTGCGCCTTCCCTGAAACCGGTCCTGCTCCGGGCTAACGAGGTGTCCGGTTTTGTGCTGCTGGGGACCTACACCGGCCGGGGTAGGGGGATGGCCTTCGGCCACCAGGAATGGGAGTCGCGCCAGCATGACCTGCTCCTGAACCTCCGGTATACCGCTACCTCTCGGGAGGAGAACGTCCGGCGATCACTCCCCCGGTGGGTGGGGCGACTCGAGGCAGAGGACGGCTACCATCCGGTCGGGCCGAAGATCCACTCGCCCCATTCCGACCGCATCCGGATGGTAGGCCCCTACGGACCGGCGCTTGTGGTGAGACAGGGCCACTTCAGGATTGAACTCGAGGCGATCCGCGAGGAGCCGGGAGACCGCGCGAGCCAGTGGCGCGACGAGAAGCTGTCCCAGGTCCTGGACGGCGCGGCTGAGATCATCCTGAGGCGGTGCCGGTAGTCGACGCCGCGCTCACGCGACGCGGCAGAGACTGGTGCGGTCAGGCTAGCCCTCGGCTTGGAGTCACCGGCCCGGGTTTCGTCATGTATGAGGGCGCTGCGCGCGGGTCCGGTATCCTGCTGAGCATCGGTCTCTCCGCGTCTATGCTCGACGCCCGGCTGCGCTTGATGGGCCTGCACAGCGCCGGCCTGCTCACGATCGCCCTGGAACTGGTGGCTTTCCTACGGCCCGCGGGAATCCTCTGCCGGCTCCTGCCCGGAGAGGCATCCTGGCCCTTCGTCCAGAAGGCTACTCCTCACTGCTGAGCGCTTGAGGCACTCGTGCCGGGCGCGTCGGCCGGATGCACGCAGGGGTGGCTGTCGGTGCCCATCTGGGAGTTCTCGCTGGTCATCTGGCTCGGATCGCTCCTCGCCGGCCTGCTCGGATCGCTCACCGGGCTGGGCGGCGGGGTCGTGATCGTGCCCTTGCTCACTCTCGGCTTCGGGGTGGACATCCGGTACGCCATCGGCGCGTCGCTCATCTCTGTCATCGCTACCTCCTCCGGGGCCGCGGTGGCCTATGTGCGGGAAGGTTTCAGCAACATCCGCGTCGGCATGCTGCTGGAGATCGCTACCACGCTTGGGGCCACCGGCGGGGCGCTGCTGGCGGCGCATGTCGCACCCCATATCATCGCCGTCATCTTCGGCGCCGTGCTCATCTCCTCGGTGTACTTCTCGGTGAAGGGGCCTTCCCAGAACGGCGCAAACGGCTCGCCCGACCCGCTCGCCTCGCGGCTGCGACTGGACAGTCAGTATCCCGCCCGCGACGGCCTGCGGGCGTACCACGTGCGGAGCGTGCCGGTGGGGTTCGGGCTGATGGGCGTCGCGGGGTTGCTGTCCGGGCTGCTCGGCATCGGCTCGGGCGCGCTGAAGGTGCTGGCGATGGATCAGGCGATGCGGCTGCCCTTCAAGGTCTCCACCACCACCTCCAACTTCATGATCGGTGTCACCGCCGCCGCCAGCGCGGGCATCTATCTCAACCGCGGTTACGTCGACCCCGGGCTCGCCATGCCCACGATGCTCGGCGCGCTCGTCGGCTCACTCACCGGCGCCCGCATCCTGGCCGGCGCCCGCACGAAGTGGCTGCGCTGGGTATTCGGGGCCGTCATCCTGGCGCTTGGGGTGGAGATGATCTCCAATGGCCTCAGCGGGAGAATCTGATATGCCTCTCAAGAAGCCTGCGCTGACCGATGAGCGGATGGACCAGATCATCAGCGCCATCCTGCGTTTTGGCGTCGGCCTTGCCGCCCTCGTCGTCTTCGCCGGAGGCATCTACTATCTCGTGAAGCATGGAAGCCAGCTCCCGCAGTACGGGCATTTCCACGGACAGCCGCCCCAGCTCCGCACTCTCCCCGGCATCTTCGGCTTCGCCTTCTCCTCCCACAGCCGCGGCATCATCGAGATCGGCCTGCTGTTGCTCATTGCCACTCCCGTCGCCCGCGTCATCTTCTCCGTGGTCGCTTTCTCCCTCCAGCGTGACCGCACGTATGTTGCTGTCACGCTCATCGTACTCGCGGTGCTTCTCTACAACCTCGTGGGCGGCTGCCGGTAGATCGGTGCCCTCTCCAGAAACTCTATCCCGGCGTCGTGATCGGTGGAGCGGGTCAATGAGAGCACGAGCCGCGGGGGTTAGCCAGGGTTGATGCCCACCCCGCAAAGCATTTCAGTCGACGGCCTCCGAGCTGCTCGGTATCACCGACCCGAAAGCGTACACCGATGAGGCCGCCCCACTCCTGGACCGTGTGGGGGATCTCGTCGGGAAACTCAAGGAGAAGGGCCTCTTCTGGAAGCTGGCCCATGCATCTCAGGAGAGCGAGAAGATCATGGATGCTTCTTTCGATGAGGCGCCGTCATCGCGAGTCGCCCTTGCTCGGTCACGGGCCAGAGCGCGGAGTGGCAATCTCTCCCTCTGAGCATCGCACGCCCGGGACACCCTGGTCCTGCCACCACGCTCACTCAACCGCCGCCGATCCCATCTCGTACCTGCCCTGAATGCCTTTCACCTCCGCCACGCGACCGCGGAAGAAGTAGGGACCGAAGGACGAAGCAAGTCGCCGCGCTTCCCTCGGGTGCTCATCGACGAGGTTGCGAGTCTCGCGCGGGTCGTCTTCGAGATTGTACAGCTCGTCCGGTTCATCCCCCGGCCGCCTGATGTAGGACCAGGTCTGATCGCGGACACACCTGTCGTGGGCCGCGTGATAACCGACGATGATAGCGCCTCGGTGGCTGTCACCGTCGCCCTCAAGCACGCGCCGAAAAGAGCGCCCGTGCATGGCGCCGGCGTCGTTGCCCCAGCCGAGCATATCCAGGATCGTGGGCAGGACGTCGTGGAACTGCACGAGGGCGCTGACGTGCCTGCCCCCGCTTCTCCCGCCCGGCAGCCGCACCAGGAACGGGCACTTCAGCAGCTCGCTGTACATCCTATCGCCGCCCTTGAGAAACTTCTCGTGGTCGCCCAATGGATGTCCGTGGTCGTTGGTGAGCACGATCAGCGAGTCATCGAGATAGCCCAGGTTCCCAAGCGCATCGAACAGCCTGCCGAGGCAGTGGTCGACGAACGCCACTTCGCCCGCATAGAGGCCGCGGATCTCCCGCACCTCCTCCGATGTGGCCCAGGCCGACATCGGACCGCCCATCGGCAGGATGAGCCGGGAGCCGCGGTAGCTCGGGTCGCGATAGGTGTCCCAGCGCGTCGGCGGGTCCCAGGGCTCGTGCGGGTCAAATGAGTCTATCCAGAGGAAGGTCTTCTCGTGCCCCCGGTTGGCGCGCAGCCACGCGATGCTCTCATCGACAACCTGCCCCGCAAACCAGTGCCGCTCTTCCGTGAAATCGTCCGTGTTCGCAAGAAACTGCCCCACCCTCCGCCGCCACAGACCGTCGAAGTGCGTGCTGACGTACTGACTGACATCGCGGCGCGGCGGAGAGGAGAAGTACGGATCGTACTCCTGACCTCTAATCCACCGGTAGGCCTGGAACCCCCGATGGTAGTTCATGCCGGGCGCGCGATAATGGTAGGTGTCCGAGACCAGGCCGCAGACGTAGCCGCGGTCGCTCAGGATCTGGGCGATGGTGATATCGGTGTCCTTCAACGGCTCCCAACCGCGAAAGGGCAAGGTTTGCTGGCCGGTCATCAATGCCAGCCGCACCGGCATGGTCGGCAGCCCCTCCGGATACGCGTTGTGGAAGACCACGCAGTCCCGTGCGAAGCGATCCAGGTTCGGCGTCTGGCAGGCCGGGACGTCCGGGAATGGCGCACGCCCTCGGTGGTAGAGACTCACATGGTCCTGCCGCAGGCTGTCGAGGACGATCACGATGACATTCATGTTACGCCTCCGCGTCAGTTGCAGTCATATTCGCTGCCGCCCCGCCGCGATTCCTGGTCAAGGCCTCCGCTGACCCTGGAGCACTGTCTTCAGGGATGGTCTGCCACCATTGTCACCCCGAGGGAGGCGCTGCCCTCTGGGAAGCGGCGACCGTGGGGGTCTCGCCTGGATTCGCAGGGCGAGATTGCCACACCAGCGACCCCGCGTACGGGGTAGGTGCCGGTACCACCTGCGACTACCTCCTGCGGTCGTGAGTTCCTTCTTGCGCGGCCCTGTTCTTCTGCGAACTCGCCTACCCCCTCGGCGTGGAGTCAGTGAACGGGGTTCCGCGGATGAGGAGGGTAGTCGCGCTCAGGTGATCGCGGGCAGGTCAGCCCGGTTGAAGCCCTGATCAGCATCCTCTCCCATCCCATGCGCCTCCCAGACCAAGGGGTGCACACGGGCGCACAGAATACCACGCCATGAGCGATACAGAGGTTCGGAGGGGTAGATGAGCTCTCGGACAGCACGGGGAGTCGGCGAGATGCGGATCAGCGTTTGCGTGGTGGCAGCCGTGCTAATCACGCTGGGAATCGCGGCCGGCGCGGAGTGGCCGCGATCGCTCTACCTCGGCAATGATGGCTATTGGCGCCAGCGCGTGCGGGTGACGGTGTGCAACACGGGCCGCCAGGAGGCGCAGGGAACGCCGGTGGGGGTGCGGATTGGCACCGGTGCGGGGCAGGCGAATCTCGTCGGGGCGGCGGCGGAGTCGGTGCGGGTCGTGGACGCGAATGGGGTGGAGGTGCTCTACGCGATCACCGACCCACAGGGCCGGGCGGTAACGCGCGGGTCGATCCTGGACGGGAGTACGCTGGTGCTGCCCGCGGTCTGCCCGGCCGGCGGCGCGGCCTCTCTCTGCGTCTACTTCGATAACCCCGCGGCGTGGCCGGTGCCGGATCTTCTGAACGCGTCGCTGGGTGTGCGCAATGGTGGCGTGGAGGACGGTTCGGGCGCGACGGCCGCCGGCTGGCAGCACGACGACGGGGATGGGCAGCACATCGCCTCATGGGTGACGGAGCAGGCGCACACGGGGATGCGCGCGCTGAAGCTGTGGGTGGCGCCGAGGGCGGCCTCGCAGTGGATCTCCACGCGGCAGAGCGGCATCTACGTGCGGGCCGGGGCGGACTACAGACTGCACGGGTGGGTGAAGGCCGATAGCGTAAGCGCGGGCGGCTGGGCCGGCTGGTACGCGCACATCGGCAACGCGGCGAACCCGACGGCGCTCATCGCCGACGCCCAGGGCGGTAACGGCACGTTCGACTGGAAAGAGGTGGCCGCCGAGTTCGACGTGCCGGCGGGGTGCGACCGACTCGAGATTGGCACGGTGCTCTGGGGGACGGGGACGGCCTGGTTCGACGATGTGTCCCTCGAGACCGCAGCGACGCCGGATATCAGTGCAACTGCAGCCCCCGTAGAGACGCTCTCGGTGACGGATATCGGGGCGAACCCGGCCTGGTATGACGGCAACCAGGCCGGTGATCTGCACTGGGACTTCCGGGTGCCGGTCAAGGTGACGAACCTGAGCGCGAGTCCGGTATCCGGGCTGGCGCAAGTGGACCTATCGCCATTCCTCGCGCGCAGGCTCGGTGTTAGTGTAGACAGCGTGCGGGTGGTGGATGGGACGACCCCAGCGCCGGCCTATGTGGTGGGCAAGACGGTGCTCTTCGAGACGCAGGCGCCGGCGAGCACGGTGCACACCTATTATGTGTACCTGTCCAGAGACGCGCGTATCCCGGCAGCCCCGGCTTCGGACTACGCAGGACTGCTGGGGAGCAGCCGCAACCTCGTGCAAAACCCGAGTTTCGAGACGGGAGATCCGCTGCCGGTGGGGTGGGCCATGAGCGCGTCACCCGGCGTGGTGCTATCCCTGGACTCACCGGGGAGGTTTGGCGCGAAGGCGGTGAAGCTCTTCATCCCCAAAGAGGCGACGCCGAACTGGTCGGGGTGGCACCAGGATGCGACGGTGCAGCCGGGTGCGAGCTACTTCTGTGGAGTGTGGCTGAAGGCCGAGGACGTGACTGACGGCGGGGTGGCGCTCAATGCGCACTACTGCACGGCCTCCGGCGACCTCAGCAAGTACGCGCAATACGCGGAGGCGGGGCCGGACCTCGGTGGAACGACGGATTGGACGCTGCTGTCGGGCACGTTCCCGATGCCGGCGGACTGCGTGGATTTCCAGCTCCACTTGACCATGAATGCGCACGGGACGGTGTGGCACGATGGGGTGGTGTTGGCGCAGGTCATCCCCGCGGCGGCGGGGGCGCTGGAGGCGCGGCAGGCTGGGACGGGCCTGCAAGTCTGGCCGGTGAACGCGTTGGTGAAGGTGTTCCGAGACGATTCCGCGCCCACTCGGGCTGGTGAGGCGAAGATCACCGTCGCGCGGAACGAGTACGAGCCACTGCAACTCGCGATCCGCAGCAGCCGGGCGATGGCGGGGCTGAAGATCGCCGTCGATGCGCCGACGCGCGGCACCGGTGAGAAGCTGACGGAGGTCGCGATCGCGGTAGTGGGATACGTGCCGGTCGATCATCCCAGCGGGTACTATCAGTCGAGTGCGGCCGCCTGGCAGCGCAAGTTCCCGGTGGGCGCGGGGCAGTCGGACGGATGGGCGGGGTGGTGGCCGGACCCGCTACTGCCGACCGACAGCTTCGACCTCGAGCCCAGCCGGACGCAGCCGGTGTGGATCATGGTGCACGTGCCCAAGGAAGCGAAGGCGGGGGACTACGTCGGTGCGGTGCGCGTGGTGGGCCCGAAGGGCGATCTGAAGGCGATCCCATTCACCGTGCACGTGCACGACTTCATGCTGCCGGAGGAGCGGCACGTCTACGCGATCTACGACGTGCGGCTGAACGACTGGTGGGGGGCGCCAGAGCAGGCGCGGCCAGCGGTCGAAGCGTTCATGTCGGAGCACCGCCTCTCCCCGGACGGGATATCCCCCGACCCGGTGATTACGTACGCCAACGGA
Source organism: Armatimonadota bacterium (assembly GCA_050010895.1). Lineage (GTDB taxonomy): Bacteria > Armatimonadota > Hebobacteria > Hebobacterales > Hebobacteraceae > JBEKKD01. Next base: position 6,263 of record JBEKKD010000048.1, on the reverse strand, counting down.
AAGGTGACGGCGGACTTCGCCGCTTTCGATGCGGCGGCCGAGCATTACTTCAATGACCTGAAGATCCCGCACACATACACGCCGGAGTATTTTTACGGGTTCGGCTGGGGGATGCCGCCGGGGGCGTTCCAGGGCGAGAACCCCTACCCCGGCGCCTACCCGTACAAAGACGCCGATCCCAGCCAGCTCAGACCGGAGTATAAAGCCGCCTACCAGGCCTGCTTGAAGGCCTACTGGGAGCACATGAAGGCGAAGGGGTGGGAGAAGAGGGTCGTCATGTACCTCTCGGATGAACCCTTCGACCAAGACCGGCGCATCATCGCGCAGCTAAAGGCGCTCGCGGCGATGGTGCACGAAGTGGACCCGGCGATCCCGACCTATGCAAGTACGTGGAAATACGTGCCGGAGTGGGAGGGTTCTATCAACATCTGGGGGCTCGGGCACTACGGCGACGTATCGGTGGAGCGGCTGGCGCAGATCCGTGCGAAGGGCGACCGAATCCGGTACACCATAGACGGGCAGATGTGCATCGACACGCCCTACCTCGCGGTGGAGCGATTGCTTCCGTATTACTCCTGGAAGTACGATGTCGAGGGCTATGAGTTCTGGGGGTTCACCTGGCTGCTGAGCTACAATCCTTACGAGTTCGGTTGGTTCCCGTACCTCTATCAGACGGACAGCCCGGACAACTCCTACTGGACGCGCTATCCGAATGGCGACGGCTTCCTCGCCTATCCCGGCGCGCCGATCGGGCACGATGGGCCGGTGGCATCCCTGCGCTCGGAGCAAGCTCGGGAGGGCGCGGAGGACTACGAGTACCTGTGGCTGCTCAGGGACTACATGGCGAAGGCCAAGGACGCAGGAATACGCACAACCCAGGGAGAGGCGGCCCTCGCGAGGGCCGAGAGTCTGGTAAGCATTCCGAACGCTGGCGGGAAGATGTCCTCGCAGATCCTGCCGGACCCGGATGCTGTGCTGGCGGCGAGAGAGGAGCTGGCCTCGGCGATCGAGGCCCTGTTCCGCTCGTTGGGCATTGCCCGCGTTGGCCATTAGACGCTTGGTGGACGCTGCAGTTGCCGGCCCCGGCCACCCCCCGACTCCGGTTGCCCCCTCGGCTGGGAGTCACGTGGGTCTGTACTCAGCCAGGATGGAGTACGCACGATGCGCTAGAGGATGCCCGCACGGCAAGGCGGGAGTGGTTCCATGGCGAATCGACCAGTACATGCGGACCGGTGCACTCCCTTGCCTGCCTCGTTCTGCAGCAGGTCAGGCCTGGGGTGATGGCGGACGCAAGAAACGTCCGGGAGAGCTGCCTGCATGACAAGAAGCGATGCCTGCAGTATGCTTGCGCCACTGGCGCTGGCGCCGCTCCCGCTCGGCGCGATCATGCCCCGAGGCTGGCTGCGAGACCAACTGCGAATTCAGGCGGAAGGCCTGAGCGGTCACCTCGACGAGTTCTGGCCGGATGTTGCCGACAGCGGGTGGATCGGGGGCCGGGCGGAGGGATGGGAGCGGGGCCCGTACTGGCTGGACGGAGTCACTCCGCTGGCATTCCTACTGGCAGACGCAGGGCTGCGGGCCAAGGTCCATCGCTGGGCAGACTACATCCTCTCCCACCAGCACCCTGACGGCTGGCTGGGACCGATCAGGGATGCAGACCGCCCCGAGTACGATCCCTGGCCGGTGTATGTCGTACTGAAGGCACTCCGGCAATACCATGAGGCGACCGGTGACGCCCGGGTGCCGGTCGCTGCGACGCGCTTTCTGCAGCGCCTGGCCGCGCTGCTGGAAGAGAAGCCACTGTCGAGTTGGGCGAGCTTCCGCTGGGCCGATCTCGTCCTGGGCATCCACTGGCTCTGGGAGCGCTCGCCTCAGCGCTGGCTGCTTGCGTTGGCCGCGAAGGCACGGGAGTCCGGCTTCGACTGGAAAGCCCATTTTGCGGATTTCATCTTCACCGGTCGCATGGACGCAGAGCAGTTCTCGCGACGGCCGGATGCGAACATGTCCACTCACGTCGTGAACACCGCAATGGGGCTGAAACAGCCTGCGGTGTGGTACCGGCAGTCGCATGACCCAGGAGACCGGGAGGCGTTTCTCCATATGCTGGCGATGCTCGACACCTACCATGGCCAGGCGACCGGAATCTTCACCGGTGACGAGCATCTCGCCGGCCGGAATCCGTCGCAGGGCACCGAGCTCTGTGCGGTGGTCGAGTTGATGTTCTCGCTGGAGGTACTGGTGAGCGTTCTCGGGGAGCCGGCGCTGGCAGACCGACTGGAGCGAGTCGCCTTCAATGCCCTGCCGGCGACATTCAGTCCTGACATGTGGGCGCACCAGTACGACCAGCAAGCGAACCAGGTGATCGCGTGTGTGGCGGAGGACCGCATTTACACCACCAACGGCCCCCAGGCCAACATCTTCGGCCTTGCGCCCAACTATGGGTGCTGCACCGCGAACATGCACCAGGCGTGGCCGAAGTTCGCAACTCACCTGTGGATGCGCACGCCGGAGGGCGGACTGGCCGCCATAGCCTACGCGCCGTGCGAGGTCACCGCGACTATCGCCGGGCAGCCGATCCGGGTCACCGTGGCGACCGAGTATCCGTTCTCGGAGGAGGTGCAGATCACGGTGAGCGCGCCCGCCCCGGTCCGTTTCCCACTGCAACTGCGCGTCCCGGGCTGGGCAGAGGGAGCGCAGGTGATGATCGAGGGCGAGCTCGGGGTGGACGTCGAACCGGGCCGCTTCCACACCATGGAGAGGGACTGGGGCAAGCATGCCGTGATAATGCTGCGCCTGCCAATGCCGGTGCGGTGCGAGCGGCGCTACCACGGAAGCGTGTCTATCAGTCGCGGGCCGCTGGTCTATTCACTGCGCGTCGGCGAGCAGTGGCGGCTGATCGACGGTGAGCCACCGCATGGGGACTGGGAGGTGCACCCGACGACGCCCTGGAACTACGGGCTGGAGCTAGACCCGGCGCATCCGGAACGCGCCATTAGCTTCTCTCGCCGGCCGGTCGGCTCGCAGCCGTTCTCTCCGGATGGAGCGCCGGTGATCGCCCGCGCCCAGGGCCGGCGCGTGGAGGGATGGGTGAGCGAGCACAGCGCAGCCGGCATGCTCCCACAGAGCCCGGTACGCTCTGCCGCGCCGCGAGAGGAACTCGTCCTCATCCCCTACGGCTGTACGAATCTACGGGTGACCGAGTTCCCACAGTTGGCTGACTTGGCTGGAAGCCTCAGCTGAGAGGGTTCCTGTGAGGGCCTCTTCTGCTGGCTCTGTGGGTAGCTGAGGGGCTGGCGTCTGCTGCGTGTCAAGCCACGCCGCGGGCACCCCGGACTCCGGCTGCCCCCTCGGCTGGAGTCAGTGCCTGAAGTCCTGTTTCGCCTGGGACCTGACCCCGCTCCGCATCCCTTTCGGTGGATCCGAGGGCTTACCCGCCGCGATTCCTCCTGCGATAGTCCCCTGGCGTGAGGTCGTAGTAGTGCACAAACGTGCGATGGAGGTGACTGCCATCGGCGAACCCCGTTTCGCCCGCAATGGCGTCAGTCGATAGGTCGGTAGTGAGGAGCAGTTGCGCTACGTAGGCGAGGCGGGCGCGGCGGCAGAAGCTGCCAAAGCTGATCCCCATCGCCCTTCGGAACAGCGTGTTGAACTGCGACCGGCGCAGCCCGCAAGCGGCGGCGGCAATCGCGGGGAGCACTTGCTGGGCCGGATCGGAGTGCACCAGATTGACCGCGGGCATCAGCCGGCCGAAGCTGCTGGCTGTGAGCGGCGGCAGAGACAACGCCCCGGTGGGCTGCCAGTACCGGTGTAGCGTCAGCATCAGATCGAAGAGGCGCAGGCGCACCGCGGCCAGCCAATGGCGCGGCATCTCTCGCGCCTCATGATGAATCTGCTGGCCGATGGTCAGCAACTCGCGCCGCATCGCGCCGTCCGCCGTCCTGGGGCGCTGGTCTGGTGGCAGCATGAAGAAGCCCAGCCACGGAACTTCGCGGAAATGCTCGTCTTCGAGCACCTCCGGCAGGAAGATCAGCACCACTTGGCTGGTGTTTTGTGCCGTAACGCGCCAGCCATGAGGCTCCCACGGAGCGCAGAGGTGGACGTCTCCCGGCTTCGCGGTGAACGTGAACCCCTCGAAGTGGCGTTCGACCTTCCCCCGCAGCACCATTCCGATCTCCATGCCCTGATGGATGTCCATGGTCAGCGGAGATCGCGGCGCCGGGTCCCACACGCCGGCATATAGGGGGTAGGAAATGCGCCCTGGCGCGGGCACTTCCAGGTCGAACACGGACCAGGTCTTGGGGGTGGGGGTAGGGCGAGATCTCATAGGCGCGCACGACAACAGGTACGATGAGTCACCGGCCTAATATACAACGCTTTCGGCGGCTTGTCCATTGACCTGCTGGCGGCGCCACTCTACGCTTAGCGTGGTGGCCGTGGTCCCGTGGTGCTGGTAGGCCTCGTTGCGCTAGTGGGAGGTGCGAGATGCACAGTTCGAAACATGGATTCACTCTGATCGAGCTGTTGGTAGTGATCGCCATCATCGCGATTCTGGCAGCCATGCTGTTCCCGGTGTTTGCGAGGGCGCGCGAATCGGCACGCAGGATCCAGTGCCTGGCGAACGTCAAGAACATCGCAATAGCGGTGCAGATGTACCTGACGGACTACGACCGGCTGCCGCCGGCCGAACACCGGCAAGAGGTGATCAGCTACTTCGAGGGGCATCCGGGCGGCGCGACCAACTGCAGCAATCCCGGCCCGGTGAACTATGCCTGGCGCGCCAACCCATACCTGCGCTGGCCGGTGGTATTCGACGAGTACATCAAGAACCGCGACGTCTGGCAGTGTCCCAGCGCAAAACTGACGAGTGGCGCCACTTTCATCCTCCCCGGCCCCGACTTCCTGGGCTATCTGAAACAGACTCAAGGAAGGTGGGGCGGCTCGGGCTTCGGCCCCTGCACCCAGAGCTGGCCCCCTGGCTGGGGCGGCGCAGTGACCGATTCGATCGCCCAGCAGTTGCTGGCGACCGCAAACACACAATGGGCGGCAGGCGCCAGCCAGAGCAAGGGGGAGCAGGGCGAGCCGTTCGTGCAGGGCATTTCCTTCAATGGCGAAGCGAAGGACGTGAAGACGAGCGCGATGGATGACCCCGCGAGTTTCGTGGTTTGCCAGGACGCGGGCGGGATGCCTGACGCGGCCAGCTTCGGGATGGCGGCCTATCCGGATATCTGCTGTGCGGAGTGCTCTGGCATCACCTATTACATGTGGGGCGGGTGGCCGCCGTTCGAAGACTGTGGGATCGGCAGCTCGAAGTGTGGTGACTGCTGGCGGATGCACGCGAATCTGAACTTCCAGAGGGACCCGAAGCTGATGGAGGGCGCGACGCGGCATCTGGGCGGCTCGAACCTTGGGTTCGCTGATGGACATGCCTCCTGGATCAAGGCAGGGACCATCCTCAGCATGGCTGGGGAAGGCAAGCTCACGGGGATCATCAGCTACTGCCCATCAGGCTCGCGAAAGCTGTTCCAGCAGAACTGCGGCGACCCGACCGGATACAATTTCCTGTTCTAATAACTTTCGCCCAAAGAAGTAAGGGCGAAAGTCGTCAGAAGACCAGCGAATACCTGAAAGAAGACGTTCGCCCGATGTTACTTTGTTGGGCGAACGTCCGTAGCAGGCGTAGGAGTGGCGACAGCCCGTTCGGCGGATCTGCCCAAGCCCTCACGGCGGATTCCTGAACGGGCAGGTACAGAGGCGTCGGGACTCAGGTTCGGCTACCTAAGCTCACAGGCCCAGCAGAGAGCAGCGCTGGGCCAAAGCAGCAGGACCCTCGGCGATCACACCGGGGTCCCCCGGCAGATGGATCTATGCCGCTTTCGCTGGTCAGCGGCTCCCGAGGCTGGCCTGCATTATTCATGAGGGTGAGTGAAGGAGTGGTTGAAGGCGCTTTCGGATGGGCGCGAGGGAAGGCGGGCGGTAGGTTGACCGCGATTCTCCGAGCGGGAGTGCCCAAAGGGCCGGCGCCCGGCGCTGGGGGGGAGGGAGAGCGGGCCGGAGCTCTTGCCGGCGTTTTTTTCGTGAGGGATTGGTTGGGGGAGGCAGTTCAGCCCGGCCCGGCTTGCGCCAGGCTATCCGCGTCAGATGGCGATGGGAGTGCGTCCAGATAAGCCGTGCATGGCTTACCGGTGAGAGTCCGGTCTCGGGAAGGCCCCAGCCGCCGAGTAGCTGAGCGGTGACGAAGTCCCAGGCTCCGGCCTGGGCCGGCC
>JBEKKD010000047.1:0-14910 GCA_050010895.1 Armatimonadota bacterium | reverse complement strand
GATCCATGCACGAGCTCGTGACGATGATCGTGAGGGCGTTGGTGGACCACCCAGAGCAGGTGACGGTGAACAAAGTCGACGGGGAGCGCAACATCATCTTCGCGGTGCGAGTGGCCCCTGACGATCTCGGGAAGGTGATCGGGAAAGGCGGCCGGCTGGCAGACGCGCTGCGGACACTGATCCGCGCCGCCGGAATGAGGGAACGCAAGTCGATCTGGCTGGACCTCAATAAGCATGGAGAGTCGTCGGCAGTCACGGACTAGCGGCATGAGCAGCGTGTCTGTGCGGTGGTGGACTGGCGTCGGCCTATGTGGCACGCGGCCCCGCTCTCGGTGCGAAACGCGAGGCCGCGTTTATGGGTGAGTACCGGTATCGTCTAGGCATACATCCTGCGCTCGTGAGTTCCTGCTCGCGTAGCTCTATTCTTATGTCAACTCGCCTACCCCCTCGGCGTAGAGTCAGTCAATGGGGTTCCGTCGCGGATGCGCCCGGTATGGCAGAGCACACGCGCCACAGTGGCGATCACGGGCAGCCCCGCCCAGTCCGACCCCCCGACCGACATCATCCTCCATCCCCAGTGCGCTCCCGGACTGCAGCTGTGCGCGCACGCACAGAATCGCACGAGACGTGCCGAACCGGGGCGCTTGAGGCCGGACGACTGTCTGGACAGCATGAGGAGTGGGGGTGCGTCTGGTTCGCACCGGAAGGATGGAAGGCAATGGCATCGCCATCGGGTGCATAGAAGGCGGAGACCTCAACGTGATAGATCCGTTGAATGGTGGATGGGGTGACCACCTCCGCAGGCGGGCCATCCAGAAGGATGGCACCATCGTAAAGCAGGGCCACGCGAGTGGATGCCAACAAGGTGTGCTCCGGGTGATGGGTTGCTTTGACAATCGCATACCCGTCGGCCGCGAGTCCGCGCAGGAGCGCCAGGAATCTGATCTGGTTGCCGTAGTCGAGGCCGCTGACCGGTTCGTCCATAATGAGGATGTGCGCGCCCTGAGCCAGCGCGCGGGCGATCAGCGCGAGCTGGCGTTCACCGCCAGAGATCTCCGTATAAGGACGCTCTGCCAGATCTACAATCCCCATACGCTCCAGCATCTCCATCGCGATATGATGGTCGCGACGGGTGGTGGATCGGACCAGGCCAGTGTGCGGGAGGCGTCCGAGCACCACGATCTCCCGCACCGTGTAGGGGAACGGCGTGACATGGGTCTGGGGTACATAGGCAAGGTACTGCGCAAGCTCCCGGCGCGGGTAGTGCGTCAGCGGTTTCCCGTTCAGGGAGACGACCCCGGACCTGGGTTTGGACAGGCCCAGTAGCAGACGCAGGAGCGTCGTCTTTCCAGACCCGTTTGCGCCGAGCAGCGACAGCACTTCCCCAGGCCGGACCGTCAGGTTGACACCGTGGAGTACCCTACGACCTGCGTAGGCGAAGTGCACCTCCTGCGCGAGCAGCTCAAGAGACTCAGGCATGACGGATTCGGATACGCTCATATCCATCCCTTGCGTGCGCGGCGCACCACAGGCAGGAAGACGGGAACGCCGAAAAGGGCGGTGAGGATACCGATGGGGATCTCCACGTTATACAAGGTCCGCGACACACTGTCGGTAGCGAGAAGGAAGACGGCCCCCAGACAGGCGCTGGTCGGCAGCAGCCGGGTGTTGCCGGGGCCGATCGCCAGCCGGGCGACATGGGGGATGATCAGCCCCACCCAGCCGATCATCCCGGCCAGCGAGACTGTTGCCGCCGATATTAGGGTGGCGACAGCGATCACGCTGTAGCGGACGGTGGTCACGGGCACCCCCAGAGTGCGAGCCTCATCATCCCCCATGGAGAGGGCATCCAGCGCTCGGCCTAAGCCGGTGAGCGCGACGATTCCCAGTGCCATGGGAGCGACGACCCAGCGGATGACCTTGATGTCCGCCAGAGACAGGCTCCCCATGAGCCAGTACTCGATCGCCGGGAGCTTGTTGCCAGGATCGGCTGCAAACTTGGCGATCGACAGGAGGGCGGTGAATAGGGTCCCGCTGATGACGCCACCCAACACCAGCATGATGATAGAGGCGCCTCCCGCCAACTGGGCAATGCCTACCGCCACCGCCACGGCAACGACTCCCATGACAAAGGCTGTTGCCTGAACCACCACCCAGTTCCCCGAGGCGAGGATCGCGATCGCCGCGCCAAAGGCAGCCCCCGCCAGGACCCCCATCAACTCCGGTGATACCAAGGGATTCCGAAACACTGCCTGGTAGGCGCCGCCCGATGTTGCCAGTGCTGCCCCCACCAGCACCGCGCTCAGCACCCGCGGCAGACGGATCTGCACGATGACGTTGTAGAGCAGATCGTACGTGTCTTTCGGCATCTGCTTGAGGCCGGCAGCCGCGAGAAGGAAGTCTGCAATATCCTTCACCCGCAGCGGATAGCGCCCAACCGATAGGGCGGCAAGAACTGCGACCATGAGGAGAGCCAAGAGGAAAGCGGTCCAGGGTACACCTCGTCTCACTTCAACCACTCATTCAAGTCGGCGTCGGTCACGTCGACACCCATGAAGAGGAGGCAGAACTGCCGAATCTCCTTGCGGATGTCGACGCGGTATACGTTGGGATAGAAACGATAGGCTAGCCACTGCACTCCCAGTATGCGCATGACCGATGGAGGGCGGTCAATCCAGCTGAACGGTGCGCGAGGAACCGTGTAGATCCTGTGGTTGGCGACGGCTTTGACCTTCTGCCAGCGCGGATCATGGTACGCGTTCGTCGCGAACTCCGGCTCCTGGGAGATGATCATCTCCGGGTCGTAGAGCAGCACCTGTTCCAGGCTCACCTTCTCCATGCCCTGGTGGGTCTTGATGTCACCGTGATGGACGATGTTGCCTCCGGCCATGCGAATGGCATCCGCGTGGAGGGACCGGTCAGATTCAGTGGCCAGGCCATCGGCGGATTCGGCGTAGTAGACGCGCACGCGCTTCTCCGGCGGGATGGCCGCCACTGCCTTCTGCACCTGGGCGAACGCGCGCCTGGCGTATTGGCTCAGGCGTCTGGCCCGGTCTTCCCGGCCCAGGAGATCTCCGAGGAACTCGATGCCCGCGGGATAGTCGGCGATGGCGTCAACGTCAACAAAGATCAGTGGAAGGTTGATCCTGGCGAATCGCTCTTCCGTTCTTTTCAAGTTCCCCACCCTCATCGGGTTCGCCCCCTTTGCACCCATCGCCAATACGATGTCCGGCTTGAGTCTGAGGACCTCCTCCATGTTCACCTGGGCCTGCTCTCCGCCGGGAGACTGCGTTGCCAGTTCAGGCAGCCCAGCGATCTCCTTTCGCAGGAATCGCCTGTCCTCAGGCCGAAACGGCAGGCAGCCCGGCTGAAGGCCAAGCGATAGGTCTGGCGCGACAACGTAGAGCAGCACATTGGTGTAGGGGTCAGCAGCGAATACCTTGGTGATCTTGTCAGGGATTGTCACCTTTCGGCCCACCATGTCGGTGATCTCCCGTCCCCAGGCGGACGACAAGGCAGTCACCGCCAATAGACAACTCAGGCACAGCCGGCGTACTCGTGTGCTCGTCATGAAGCACCTCCATGTAGTATCAATCTTCGCTACCTTTGGGCTCCCTCAGTATCCGCACACCGGTGCGCTCGGCCAACTCACAAGCGCCGCAGATCCGGTGCCACACCATCCGGAATTGCCTTGCCTGCCGTGCCGTGCGCTCGGTCTGCGAGACTCGGCGCCGCTCACTCGAACGCGCCCATGATCCCGGTGGTCGCCGCCAGCAGGACCTGAAGCAGCGCGCTTATCAATCCGGCCATCCCGACAGCGACGCCGACCGTCGCAATCGTCGTGACGACGAACAGCAGCAGCGATTCCGATTTCACCATTGGCGCACCTCTCAATGGGTCAGCGACTCGCCACCCCACCTATGACTCCACAAGCCGGAACTTGACCTTGAAGGATATGGCCATCGCGATTCGCTCGCCATCCTTCAGCGCGGGTTCGAAGCGCAGCCGTGCCGCGTGATCGATGGCCGCCTGGTCCAGATCGCTGCGGCCCGACGACTTCGCCAGTCGAATACGGGTGGGCAGCCCGTCGGCTGTGACCGTGATTCCGAGGGTGGCAGTTCCTTCTGCTCCCTGCTTTCGCGCAGCATCCGGGTACGCCGGCTCGGTCCAGTTGAGGACGCGCGGAGGCGATGAGGGCCCTTTAGGCTTTGGGGCCGGAGGAGGAGGCGCCGGTGCCGGCGCTGGCTTCGGCGGGGGTGCTGACTTCGGGGCCGGCAGCTCCGGGGCAACCTCCGTGCTCGTGGGACTTGTGCCGGATGCTCTGGGATCAGTGCTGGTTCCAGTGCCGCCGAGGCCATACTCACCAGGCGGGCCCGTCGATAGTGAATCGGCGCGGTCGAACAGCGATGGCGTGGCGAGCAGCGGCGCCGACACCTCGGATGCCTTGACAACTACCTCTCGCGGCAGCACTGGCAGCTCGGCGGTCGTCTCGGCCTTCGGCCTCTGCGGCTTGACGAATGCCTGGTCAGGCAGCACGACCCGTCCCCGCTTCGGCGCGGCCGTGTGCGCCTTCGGCTTCGGCGCTTCGACGACGGCCGGCTTGGGCCGTGGCTTGGGCTTCGTCGGCGGGGGGGGCAGGGTGGCGATCTCAAGGTCAAGTCTCTTCTGATCGCACAGCTTGGGGCAGACCACCTTTCCTAGATTGCAGAGGCAGTTGCCCCACCGATCGGCCGCGTAGAGGATGCCTCCGTGCAGAACCAAGGAGGCCACAAGAGCGAGGGCGGTGACCCGGTCAATGCTAATGCGGATATGTGAGTGAGGGATGGCGATTGCCATGGCGCAAGCCTCCTACTTCTTCGAGCCCTGCTTGGGTCGCTCGGTGGCGAGCGACACGTGCCGCAACCCGACCAGCCTCGCCGCGTCCATGATCCAGATGATCTTGCCGTAGGCGGCCTGGCGGTCGCCGCGGATCACGACGGTCTTGTCGGGCGTGGGGATACGGCGCGCGGCATCCATCAGAGCCTGTGTGAGTCCGTCCTCTGACACCGCGGTATCGCCCACTTGCATCTCGCCTGCGCTGTTGACGAGCACGGTGATCTCGTTCTGTTCCCTCGTCACGAGCTCGCTGCTCACAGCAGGCGGAAGCTCGACCTGCATCGCTGGCTCGGCGACGAAAAATGTCGCGGTAACCATGAAGATGATGAGCAGAACCAGCATCACATCGGTGAGGGGTGTGATGTTTATCTCGGAGATGATGTCGTTGTTCTCGCGTTGGAGAGACATCGCCATGCTAGCTCTCCCGAACAGCAAGGCTGATCGCCTCGGAAGCCGCAAGTTCGGCCCGCTTGAGCAGTCGGGACTGCCAGGTGATGAACACGTTGTAGATGATGACAGACGTGATGGCGACAGCCAGGCCGGCCGCGGTTGCGACCAGCGCCTCGGAGATGCCAGCCGCGACTACAGCCGGGCCGGCCGCGCCGACCTGGCCGATGTCCCGGAAGGCGCGGATGATCCCGAGTACTGTTCCGAACAGGCCGATGAAGGGGCTGATGTTCCCAATGGTGCCGACGACGCTCAGGTGTGCGCTGAGACGAAGCCCTTCTGCTGACAGCGCAGCGCGAACCCGCTCCTCGAGTTCAGCGCGGGGCAACTCCCGATACCGGAGTACCGCGGCTATCGCCCGCACCCCGGGTGCTGGCGCATCCGGCCACTTCGGGTGGGGGTTGCCTCCTTGAGCCAGGGCTGTTCGGGCGTGGGCGATGAGCTCCTGCGGGTCCCGATCAGCGCGCCAGAAGTGCCAGAGGCGCTCCACCAGAATGGCAACGCTCAACAGAGAGCAGAGCGCCAACGGGTAGATGACAAGCCCACCTTGCGCGAGCAACTGGAACATGCGATCACCTCCTATCCTGACACTGGCTGGGCCGGGCCTTGGGTCGAGCGTCTGCGCGGCCGCATCGCTAGGTACACAGGTATGCCCGCGGCAAGAAATGCTGCGAGCCAGAGCATATCCCCAGGATTGCGCAGCAAGTGGTTGACCATCAGCGCAACCGAAGACAGGCAGAAGACTGCTGGCACCCAGGGATAGCCCCAGGCTCGGTACGGTCGTGGCGCATTCGGTGCACGGCGCCGGAGCACGAAGACCGCCGCGCCGGTGACGGCCGAGAGCAGCCAGATGACCAGGACAGTGAATGCCAGCATCCGGCCGAGCGTCGCGCTGAGAACGATGATGCACGCGAGAGTTGCTTGGGCAGCGATGGCTGCCACCGGGACTCGTGTCTGTGGGTGGACTGAAGCCAGCACGCGAGGGAAGAGTCCATCTTGTGCCATCGCGTAGTAGATGCGCGGGCCGACCATGACGGTGGCGTTGAGCGATCCCAAAATGCAGATCAGGATAGCAAGAGTCAGAATGCCGGACAGGCCGGGGCCGAGCAGCGAGTTCGCCACATCTCGGGCGGGAGCGGTCGAGGCCGCTAGTCCAGCCGCGGGGATCCCGTAAAACAGCACAACGTTGAACACCAGATACAACGCGATGACCAGCAGCGTCCCGAACACGAGCGAACGCGGGACGCTGCGCTGCGGATGGCGCACCTCCGCGGCCATGTAGGTGGCTGCATCCCATCCGAGGTAGGCGAACGATACGCCGATGAGGGCAGCGCCGAACTCCGCGAGTCCGGCGCCGCCCACGACCGGCGCGCCACCACCGAAGTTGGCCCAGCTTCCCCGCCGGGCAAACAGTCCAAAGCCGGCAATGCCGACCAGGGCGGCGATCTTCAGCCCAGTGAAGAAGTTCTGGGCGCCGCTGCCCGTGCGCAGTCCGAGGCCGTTGATCACCGAGAGGGAGATGATCAAGGCCATCGCCAGGATGTTCGCAGAGGCGACACTCCATCGGAACATGGGTGTCTCGACAGTCCAGAGGGCATGCCCGGTCCACGCGGACGGCAGATAGGTCATGAGACCCAGTGCGACGAACGCGATGGACCCCGGAAAGGAGGCGACGAATGACAGCCATCCGTCGAGGAAGCCAACGAGCGGGCCATACGCCTCCCGAAGGTAGACGTAGTGGCCTCCGGCGCGGGGGATGGCGGCGCCCAGTTCCGCGTATGTCAAGGCGCCCGTGAGCGCCATGAGGCCTCCGACAAGCCAGGCGCCGAGGATGAGCGAAGGCGTCGGCAGATGCTTTGCAACCTCGCCGGTCGTCAGGAAGATGCCGCTGCCGATCATGCTGCCCACGACCAGCAGGATGCAGTCCGCGAGGCCCAGGCCGCGCAGGAGCCCGGCCGGCTCCTGTGCGGCGCTCGCCGCGTCCTGGGCCGCGTCAGTTACAGCATCACCGATCTTCGTCATGGGTACTCGTCGTAGACGCCCACGTCGATGCGGGCGGCGCTCGCCGCGGCGGCAAATAGAGCGCTTGCAAGGAGCGCGAACGCCAGCATCGTCAAGAGTCGCACGCGCATCGTTCACCCCGCCTGTGCCGGAGCGGCCGGCTTGCGGAACTCGATCCAATTCCCGCCCTCGGTGAGGTGGCGGTAGTCGGCGATGCCGGCGCGGGCCATCAGCGCCGGGACGTTATCCAGAGGGAAGGGGAAGTTGAAGTCCCGAGGGATGGGTTGCTGCGTCTTCTCCGCGTCCTCTTTGGAGAGGAAGCGGCCTGAACCGCCGCCGAGGTAGGCCCAGCCGCCGGGCTTGAGCACCCGCATGATCTCGCGCAGCGCGGTGGCCTGATCGCGCCAGAAGAAGATCGAGCCGCGACTCATGACGACATTGAAGCTGTTGTCAGGGAAGGGCAGGGCGTGAACATCCGCCGCCACCCAGTGCATGCGCGAATCAAGCCCGCACTCCTTGCCGTACTGAACAGCGAACTCGATTGCCTCCGGCTCTATGTCGAGGCCAGTCACCTCCAGCCCTGAGGCCTTGGCCACCTCGACTGTCAGCTGACCAGGCCCGCAGCCCAGATCGAGGCAGTTGGCCGCTCCTGTGGCATAGTCCGCTGCCACCGTCTTGGCCACCGAGATATAGGAGGGCATCATCCTCTTTCCCGCGCCCTCCTTGTAGTCGGCTGCCCTTCCGCCGTCGCTATCGAGAATGGCGCGAGACAACATCAGGCCACTGGCCTCGCGCGACTTGACGCAGAACTGGAGGAGCGCTTGGGCGTCAGCGAGACGCTTCGTTCCTCGCACCGCGTAGCCATGCCCGGCCTTCGCTGCATCATCGCCAGCGGCCGAGCGAGGCAGACGGATCGTGACCAGATCCGGCCGCAAGCGACCGGCGAGATCCATCCCGACTACAACGTCGAGCTCGCCGCGCTGTAGGCGGTCGAGCAGCGCCTCCATCGAGTCGCCGACCACCGCTCCCTTGGCCTTGAGCTTCTCCTCCAACGGTCCGGAGAGCTGACCGGTATGGAGCCCTAGGCGCAGGCCGGGCCGGTCCAGATCCTGCGCCGACATAATCTTGAGGGGATCGGTCGGAGGCAGGAACATCGCCAAACGGCCGTAGTAGAGAGTGGTGTCCGATTCGGGGATGATCAGGCCCGCGTCCGCGGCCTTCTTCGTCGAATCGGGACAGCTTCCCAGCACGACGTCGATGCGCCCGGCCTTCACCGCCTGCTCCAGCGGCGGGTATCCCTGAAAGAGGGTGACGGTGGCAGCAACGCCGGAGCTGGCGATCCAGGCGCCCACCAGCTCCTCCCCCAGGTGACGCGGGGAGAAGGGCATGACCGCGACCCTGAGGGGCTCGACGCCCCGCCCATACCCGTCGTTTTGGGCTGCCGGTGCCGCCGGCGCGCCGCCCCGGTCGCCCGCACTGCCGGGCGGTCCACCGGGGCGGCCACCAAACACGGCGCCCGCCACCACCGCCATCAGGGCAAGACAGATGACCAACCGCCAGGAGTGCGTCCTCATGCCATTCGTTCCTTTCACCTTCGAGCGCGTACCCAGGCTCATTTCAGACTGGCCGTGCGGCTGAAACCGAGAGTCCAGTTGCGGCCCGGTCGCGGGAAGCCCGGCTGGGTCTCGTATGACTCGTTGAACATGTTGAGCAGCGCCGCGTTCAGCTTCCACCCTGCGCCCAGATCCCGGGAGGCGGTCAGGTTGGCATACTGATAACCGAGCAGCGGATACGCCATGGAGTAGTAGCCGGAGCGCGCGATCTGGTCTCCCACGTTCGTATAGCTAAGCGCCAGACGAGTCCGACGGTCGGGCGACCATCGCAGGCCGAGGCTGAACTGCCCTTTGGGAGGGATCGCCAACTGCAGGGGCCGGCCTTCGACCATGGGAGATCGCGTGACCTCGCGATCCAAGTAGGTGTAGTTGGCGAAGCAGCTCAAGGAGCGCACCGACGGTATCGCGCCCTCGCATTCCGCCTCCAGCCCAGACTGGGTATAGTCAGCCTGAGTCTGAATATAGTCTGTTGACACGCTGGGATTGCCGCCGGTCCTCAGGTAGCTCACGAAGTAATTGCTGATGGCCGACTGGAACCAGCCGACGCGCCCCACCAGATTGCGGAAGTGCTTCTCGATCCCGACGTCAACATTGTCGCTGGTTTCGTTCTGCAAGTTGGGGTTGTTCGCCAGCGCGCTCGGGGTGGGATAGAGGACGCCGGTGCCGAAGTGGGCGTAGAGGTCCACTTGCCTCCGCAGGTCCTGCTCGAGTCCGAGAGCATAGGTAGACGTGTTGCGCAACCCATAGCCTGGGATCTCGTAGCGGCCGCCGTAGAAGAAACGAGTGTGCGGCGTGACGGACCATTCGTCCTGAGCGAAGTAGTCCAGGTCCTTGCTCTGGGCCGGCTGACTCCCTGCGGCGCTTGTCCAGTATGGGACCTTCGGTTGGGGTAGGAGCGTTCCGTCCTTTTGCAGGGTGTAGTTCTGCGTGTAACCATCGAACTTCCAGGTCTCCATGCCAAGCCGGAGGTAGTGATCCCGCGCTGCCTGCAGTCGTACCATAGCGTTGGCGCCGTAGATGTCGCCCACCTCGTCATAGAAAGGGATTTGACCCACCTTGGGCTGTATGGGCCCGCCGAAGGAGAAGTTGTGATAGAACTGATCCCGCCACCAGAGCTCCAGATCCAGCCCCGAGTTGCTCTGCCGGCCGAAGGGGCGCGAGTAGGCGAGAGTCGCCAGCTTCTCCCGGTACGGGTCTATGCCCCAATAGACCGGCCCCGTCTTCGCGAATGCCTGCCAGGCATTGTCCCAGACATCGAAGTTGCGCTGGCCGTCGATGTTCAGCAGCGAGAACTTGACGGTATCGCCGTGTCTCAAGTCCTCGTCGAACTTGAAGAACTCCCGCTGCAGCCTGTGTTCGCCAAACTCGAGGTTGCTGTTCGAGGTGTCGTAATCGCCGGCCAAGAAGAAGCCCTTGTCGGCCTCGCCTTGCCCAACTGATATCCCCGCCCGGCGATAGTCGAAGCTGCCACCCTCGAGAGAGGCGGTGTACTCACCCCTTTCTTTGCCTTTCCCGCTCTTTGTCACGATGTTGATGGCGCCGCCGGTGAGCGCTTGCGGCCCGTAAATCAGGCTCGAGGAACTCCTAATGACATCCACGCGCGCGATCGCGGCCAGGGGCACCGCGTACAGGATTCTGTTCGCGAAGATGCCGCTGCTGATCAAGGCTCCATCGAGGAGGACAACGGGGGAGGAAGCACCCCGGACGTTCACGAAGGTTTCGTATCTGCGTCCTTGGTGAGTGACCGTGACGCCCGGCAGGAACTCAAGCGCGTCGGCCAGATTGGTCTCACCGGTAGCCGCCAGTTCTGCGCTGTCAATGGAGGTAACCACTTCGCCTGTCGTCGGCGCGTAGGATGGCAGCGCTTGCTCTCCCGTCTTCCGACCGACGACCTCGACCTCAATCTCCGGCGTCTCCGCTCCTTCCTCGCCCTTGGCTTCAGGCTTGGGCACTTCCGTGTTGTCAGTTGATCCTGATCCAGGCGATGCACTGGGAGCCGTTGCGCCCGCGACCGCAGACCCCTCATCACCTGCGGCCGGCAGCACTGCTCCGGGCAGGCCGAGCAGACCGACCACCAGCGTCGCCGCCACACACTGCCACAAGCGCGTTCTCATGCAGCACCTCCGTTTCATGCGAGATGACTTCGTGACCACAGACTAGCGACCAGCCGCAAACGCGCAGGAAAGCCTTCGGGAAGTCTTCGTGAATCCGTGGAAGTGCTCTGTCCCGACCACGAGCTGCCGCCTGCTTGCGCCAGCGTGACTCGGAATCGCTATCAGAAGGCGGCACGGGCATCATTGACAACCGACAACGCAGCAGAGGACCCTGCCGCCACCTGTGAACGGAGCGTGAAATGCGACTCTGGATATTTCGAGCAGCGGTACTGTCACGCAGCGGCCCTCGCTGCAACTCGCCGAAGGGCCCGCAGCGTGGTCCTGATCTGGTCTTCGCTGTTGAGGCCAGAGAGGCTGAGTCGGATAGCACCCTGGGGACGGGTGCCTAAAGCCTTGTGGATCAGTGGCGCGCAGAGCACCCCCCCGGCACACTGGACGCCGAGGCGCGCGAGATCGCGTACCACCTCGTCCGGAAGCCGGTTCGCGGCCGTGAATGCGACTATTGGCAGCCGTGGCGAGCGTGGCGCACTGCCGACTATATGGACTCCAGGTATCCGCCGAAGCCCGCGCCGGAGAATGCTTGCCAGGCGGTACCCTTGGTCTCTATGCGATGGGGCCGACTCCCAGGACCACTCCAGAGCGGCACGAAGCCCCGCGAGGTCCGCGGCGCTGGGCTCCGCTGCGGCTGTTCCGTGGTCTGCCAGCACAAGCTGAGTCGAGGGCCCCCACCGATAGCGTACTCCATCGCCGCACACACAGCTGGGAGCGAGGGAGATATGAGGAGCGACGTACAACGCTCCCGTTCCCGCTGGCCCGCGCAGCCGCTTGTGCCCGCTTATGGCAACCATGTCCGCTTTGAGGTCAGCGGGGATGACCGGCACCTCCCCGATGGTCTGCGCCGCGTTCAGCAAGGTCTCAGCACCCACAGACTTGGCCAGCACGAACAGCGGTTTGACATCGAAAATCCGGCCCGTCACGTGCGATGCGTGTGGCAGGACCACAAGGCGGACGGTACAATCGAGGGCGGCAGTGAACGCGGCCGCGTCGATCTGCCCGGTGGCATCCAGGCCGATGATGTGGAGCTGAATCCTCTTGGCCTGCTGCAGGCGGTACAATGGCATCAGCACCGCGATGTGATCGGCGCAGCTCGCAATGGCACCCACCCTCCGCAGCCGTCTCGTGCCATGGATGGCAAGGTTGAGCGCATGCGAAGCGCCAGTGGTGAGGATGACTCGTTCCGGGTCCGCCACATCGAGCATCCGCGCGAGCCGCTCTCGACACTCCCGTGCTACGCTCGCGTCGTCCGCGATGCCGCCTACTCCCACTCCTGGGGGCGACACGAGGGCTGAGGTGATCGCCTCCACGACCCCAGGCGCTTTTGGCCAGGAAGTCGCTGCCTCATCGAGGTAGATGAGGTCGGACGATACTCGTTGCTGCCTCTGGGCAGTCTCGAGCACGAGAAGGCGCTCCACCATGTGAAAGTTTTCAAGTCCCGGCCGGCTCGTGCGGCAAGACCACTGCTCGTGACTGCGAGACATCTACACGGCGAAAGGAATGCGGAGCACACCTGTACTGAGCCGTCCTCACTTGCGGTAACACATGAAGAAGCTACATGGCCGGAATGGCGATTCGGTGTAACGATAGGAACAAGTGCGTGAACGGGGCCGAGTCCTTGGTCACGAGCTTGGTCGCACGGGACGACACGCCTACGAGGCTTCATCGCGCACAGGCCCGGCGCTATCAGGGGCGCCAGGAACAAGTCACTATGGCACTGGGACAGGAGTCGCGCGGGTGGGTAGCGCGCTGGCATGAAGGTCGAGAGCATCCACGTCATCTGTGAATGAACGGTGAATGACGACGGCTCTCACAGGGGGCATCGGCTCTGATCTAATGACTTTCGCCCAAAGAAGTAAGGGCGAAAGTCGTCAGAAGACCAGCGAATACCTGAAAGAAGACGTTCGCCCGATGTTACTTTGTTGGGCGAACGTCCGTAGCCCCCGCTTCGAACCTGCCACCTCAGGCACAAACCGAGATCTCGGCGGCGAACAGGGAGGGACCTGCTGCATGCTCAGCGGCTGATAGTGGCCCACGGCCTGACCACGAAAGGGGAGACGCGACTACCTCCCGCGATGGTGTTGCTCGCGCTCAGTCTGGGGCATCAGGGGCCAACATCTCAGGTGTTCGCGCCAGGGCCGAGGTCCCGCGACACCTGACGAGTGGGAGAGCCAATCGAAGTGACCCATGGACAGCGGCCGTTTGCCTAACGTCTGCACCGAGCCCCCTCCGCCAAGATTGCCCCTGTAGGTTCTTCTAGGGCCCTTCCGATTCGTCCCTTCGATAGTACCCCCGTATGGCCGGCACGAACTGCCGGGCGAACTCCATCGGGCATTCGGTGTGGATGTTGGTCAGGAGGAGTCTTCCCTCTCCCCTCGCCTGGACGACAGCCTGCACGCTGACGGCGGCCTGCGCCAGCGGCGCCGATCTCAGCCAGAGAGGCATTGGCAGTTCCGTGTTCAGGCAGATGTGAGCGGCGCCATATCGTCTCTTCATCACATACAGAAGGCCCAGGACGGTCGCTGCGGGGTACTTGACTTCGCTCGTCACCGCCCACCACCCCTCCTCCAGGTACTGGAGTCTTTCCGTGCGGAAGCGGACTGCCCGCAGACCCGGGGACTCGAGAAACCACTCTATCCGCGCGCCTGTGGTGGTGGTCTCGAGCGACATCTGAGGCAGCAGGTCGGACAGGTCCACATCCCGGAATCCCGCGGCGTTCTCACGCATCTTCCGCGGCACGACATCGGCATACAGGCCAACGGTATGGTCCTCACTGAGTGCTTCGGGCGGTATAGGGGTACCATCATTGAGACGGGTTACGATCTCGAATCTGTGCGGGATGATGGCAGCAGCATCTTCCCCGAACTCCCTTATTGCAGCAATGGGGTCGTTCATCTCGATATGCCTCCGTTCCCGGTACTTCGGCGCATGAGCCGCTGTCGCCTGTTGTGGCGGCGCGCGCCGCGCGAGGGCCTCGTCCACAGCACGGTTCATCCCGCCATGGCGCGCCCGGACCGCGCAGGAGACGACCGTACCAAAGGCGAATAGCGTAATCATGGGTGGGACGCGGGAGGGTCGAAGCGTGCCACAATTCGACTCTCCGGGGCTGACGCGGGCTGAAGTAATGCCGGCAGTGAGATCCGCCATAGCCATGGCCGCAGGGCTCTGGAGAGCTCGTCTGCGCGCCATTCTGTCCGTGCAGCATTCCTGCTGCGGCCGCTCTCTTGGCCGTGTTCACTGGGGCGCAGCGCCCGGGATGACGATCGCCGCTGTGCTCTTCCTCGCATACGCCGCGCCTGCCCATGCTTACATCGGCCCTGGCGCCGGCTTCGCGGTTTTCGGGTCATTCCTGGTGATGTTGATAGCGCTGTTTCTGGGCGCGTTTGTTCTGCTCACGTGGCCAATGCGGTTCCTGATCCACGGCCGCCGGCGGCGCCGAGCGTACGCGCGCAGCCGGACCGATCGTGTTGTCGTGATCGGGCTTGATGGAATGGACCCCGACATCGCCGAGTCGATGATCGATGCCGGGCGACTGCCGCACCTCGCGAGCCTGCGTGCCAATGGAACCTACAGTCACCTGGAGACCACGTGCCCTGCCATGTCGCCCGTGGCCTGGTCCTCCTTCATGACCGGCGTCGGGCCGGGGCGCCACGGTATCTTCGACTTCCTCCATCGCGACCCGCGGACGTATCTGCCCGATCTATCCTCAGCGGAGATTCGGCCGCCCGCCAGATCATTGCGCCTCGGGCGCGTGCAGGTCCCGCTGGGCCGCCCGGTCCTGCGCGGACTGCGTCGCAGCAAGCCGT
>JBEKKD010000046.1:0-14986 GCA_050010895.1 Armatimonadota bacterium | reverse complement strand
CGGCCTGGTAGAACCCGTATATACAGATCGGGATAGCGACCACGGCGCCAGCGGCCATCACACGCCGGACTTGCTGGAGGGAGCGGAGCGAGAGAATCGCGAGCCAGAACAGCCCAAGGTGCGCGACCAGACGTCCGAACTCGGAAACGGTGACGTAGCGATAGCGCGCGTAGAAGATGCTGATGGCTGCCCAGGCCACGAACAGGAAAATGACAAGATTGAGCCTGGACTTGAGCCAGGATATCTCGCCGCGCGCGAGCGCTGCCAGTAGCCACAGCGCCAATCCGGCGGCAACGCCCAGGCCGAGGGTGGCGTCCTTGATGTCGCAGATGTTCCGGGACTTGGTGTTGATGAGCAGCGGGACCGAGAGGACGAGGCCGATGATGACGGCCTCGCCGATGACTCGAGGCCAGGCGATGGGTGTCGCCTGCCGCGGTTCCGGCTTGCCGGATCGGGCGGAGCGATTGCCAGCGGAGCGTTTCTTCCGGACTGCCACAGCGTCCCTCGGGACAGTGATTGATTGAGTATTACTGTGCTGGGTGGAGATGTTCCTGCCCGAAGACGAGTGCCGCCGCATGTGGGCCCAAGTGAGCAGGAGCGGCCCAGCCGGGCAGAGAAGACTGGGCTATACATGGGACGACAGGATGCCATAGTGCGGCCGCCATTTCTCCACGGGCGGGGGAACCAGCCGTGATCATCAGGACTTCGGCGCAGGCCAGAGCCGGTTTGCTGGGGAATCCCTCGGACATCTACGGCGGCAAGGTGATCTCGTTTCTTATCAAGAACTTCTCAGCTCAGGTTGAGCTCTGGGAGAGCCCAGACCTGACGTTCCGGCTGCACCCCGACCACGACCGCACGGAATTCGCCGATCTTACCGATTTCGTCAGTACGGTGAAGCGGCACGGGTACTATGGGATGCAGCGCCTGTTATTCGCCACTCTCACCCGCTTCGTGTCCTACTGCGAGAGCCGCGGCATCCCGCTTTCGAAGAGGAATTTCACGCTCGAGTACGAGACCACGATTCCTCGACAATCGGGGCTGGGCGGGTCGAGCGCGATGATCATCGCCGCCCTGCGAGCGCTGCTTCGATTCTACCGCGTGCCGCAGGATGGGCTCACGCCGGGCGACCTGGCCGAGCTGGCGCTGAGCGTCGAGAAGGGCGAACTGGGTATCGCGGCCGGCCTGCAGGACCGGGTGGTGCAGTCGTTCGGTGGGCTTGTGTATATGGATTTCTCCGGCAAGCATCCGCGCTACCAAAGGCTGGACTCGGCTGTGCTGCCGAGGTTCGGCCTCGCGTACCTGACCCAGCAGACCGGAATGGAAGAGTCCGGCCGGGTGCACGCAACGGTGCGGAGCCGATGGGAAATGGGCGACCGCGAGGTCATCCGCGTGATGGGCGAGATCGCGGCGCTGGCTGAGCGGGGGCGAGATGCGCTCAGAAGACGCGATTATGCGGAGCTGGGAGAACTGATGAGACGCAACTTCGATCTGCGGCGCGGGCTCTTCGGTGACAGGGCCCTGGGCGAGCACACGATCGCGCTGGTGGAGATCGCGCGGGAGCTGGGGTTCTCATCGAAACTGCCTGGGTCCAGCGGCGCGGCGCTGATTCTTCTGAATGGCAAAGAGGCGGAGACGGAACTGGCTCGCACCTACGAGGCGCGGGGCTACGGGTTCGCGGTGATCGAGGGGCGGTAGAGATGAGGAAGGCGAGAGCGACCAAGACAGACGAATTCCTGACAGAGAGGGAGCAAGAGCGGCTCGGAAAGGCGCCGCTGATCGTCAAGGCCGTCGTGCCCGCGGCGGGTCGAGGCACGCGGCTGATGCCGGCTACCCGGTCACAGCCGAAAGAGATGTTGCCGGTCGGCCGCAAGCCGACGATTCAGCACGTGGTGGAGGAACTGGCCGCGGCTGAGATCAGAGAGGTGCTGCTGATCTCGGGCCAGTGGAAGCGGGCGATCGAGGATCACCTGGATCGGGATGCGGGTCTCGGTGACGAGAACGGAGAGCCGTGGACGAAGCTGCAGTTCTTCCACGCTCGTCAGAGCGTGCCGCGAGGTCTCGCGGATGCGATCTCCCTCGCCGAGCCATTCGCCGCGGATGAGCCCTTTGTCGTCGCTCTCGGTGATTCGATCGTGGTGTCGCACGCGCGCAGGCCGTTGCTGCGGCGAATGATCGAAGTGCATGAACGGCACCGCCCCGCCGCCACTATTGCGGTCGAGACGGTACCGAGAGAGGCCGTGCGACGATACGGCATCGTGGCGCCGAAGACGGATGTCGGCGATGTCTTTGCGATCAAGGACATCGTCGAGAAGCCGTCGCCGGAGCGCGCTCCGAGCAACCTGTCGGCGGCGGGACGCTACATCCTCGAGCCGGTGATCTTCGATGCGGTGCGCCGCACGAAGCCGGGGATCGGTGGAGAGCTGTGGCTAACGGATGCGTTTCGGATCCTGCTGTCTGAGGGGCACGAAATCCTGTGCGTCAAGCTCCGCGAGGGGGAGCATAGGCTGGACATCGGCAATTTCCAGAGCTACTTCCAGGCGTTCGCCGAGTTTAGCATGACCGACCACGAGCACGGGGCTGCGCTGCGCGCGTGGATGCGGGCGAAGCTGGACCAGATGGAGCAGACTTGAGCGGGAGAGCGGACTCTCAGTCAGCTCATTACCTGGTTACAGGAGGGGCCGGATTCATCGGCTCTCATCTCGTGGAGGCGCTCGCGGCGCGCGGGCATGCGGTGCGCGTGCTCGACGACCTGTCAACCGGTCGGCGCGAGAACCTCACGCGGGCCGCCGGCGAAGTGGAGCTGGTCATCGGCGATATCAGGGATCTAGATGTGTGCCGTCAGGCCTGCGTCGGCATAGATTACGTGCTTCATCATGCGGCGAAGGTGTCGGTGGCGGAGTCGGTCGAGCGGCCGATCGAGACGCATGAGGTCAATGCTCTGGGGACGCTCAAAATGCTGACCGCGGCCCGCGATGCCGGCTGCAAGCGGCTGGTGTACGCGGGCTCGGCATCGGCGTACGGGAACTGCGAGGTGTCCCCGCAGCACGAGGACCTGCCGGCCGATCCACTGTCGCCCTACGCGATTGCCAAGCACGTCGGGGAGCTGTACTGCCGCGTATTCCATGAACTCTATGGCTTCGAGACCGTGGTGCTGCGCTACTTCAACATCTTCGGGCCGCGGCAGGATCCGAAGTCGCCATATTCGGGGGTGATCGCGCGCTTCATCGACTGCCTCACGCGCGGCGAAGCCCCGGTTGTTCAGGGAGATGGCGAGCAGACCCGGGACTTCGTGCCAGTGGGAAACGTGGTGGCGGCGAACGTGCTGGCCTGTGCTTCTCCGGATGCCGCGGGCCGCGTGATCAACGTGGGCTGCGGGCAGTCCATGACGATCAACCGGCTGGCAGAGGTGCTTATCGGGCTGACGGGAACAACATGTATCTGCGGGCGGGCGGAGATGCGACCAGGCGATGTGCGATACTCGCTGGCCGACATCACGCGGGCTCGCGAATTGCTGGGGTACGAAGTGATGGTGTCGCCCGAAACGGGGCTCCAGGCGACGGTGGCGTGGTATCGTGATAGCCTCAGGTAGGGCGTGACTATCGACCCGAGGACGGACGAGCTGACCGACGCGTGATGATCTTGTCGCGACGAATGATCGCTATCTCACTGACTGCGCTCGCCTTCTTGGCCGGCGGGTTGGCCCTCGGCGAGCGTCGCACTTCCGCGCTGCCATACGATCGGCCGGCGCCAAGGATGCCCGCGGTGGCCGCGGGCGACCGGGTGCTCATCGTGGCACCCCACCCGGACGATGAATCAGTAGGATGCGGGGGGTTGATCGCGAGCGCAATGGCGGTGGGCGCGGCGGTGCAGGTGGTGTACGTCACAAACGGAGACGCCTTTCGAACTGCTGCCCAGAAGCTGTTCTCGGAGAGGAGCGTCCCCGGTAAGGAT
Organism: Armatimonadota bacterium; assembly: GCA_050010895.1. Classification (GTDB taxonomy): domain Bacteria; phylum Armatimonadota; class Hebobacteria; order Hebobacterales; family Hebobacteraceae; genus JBEKKD01. The sequence continues at coordinate 11,035 of JBEKKD010000046.1, read as the reverse complement.
TACGAGAAACTGGCGCAGATGCGGCAGCGAGAGGCGGTGGCAGCGCTGGCCAGACTGGGGGTCGACGGAAGCCACGCCGCCTTTCTGGGCTACCCTGACCGCGGCATCGATCGGCTCTGGCTTCAGAACTGGAGCCCTGCCGATCCGTACACGAGCCGCTATACGAAAACGGACCACGACCCGTACGGGGGCAGCCTGAGGGCGCATGCGCCGTACGCGGGGCGAGCGCTGCTAGACGATCTCGATTCGGTGATCCGTACTTTCAGGCCGACCATCGTGATCGCGCCACACCCAAGCGATATCCACGGCGATCACTGGGCTTCGTATTGCTTCACAGTCGCTGCTCTGTACGAGCTGAAGCTGCTGGACAGCGTGAAGCTATGGCTCTACCTGGTGCACACGCAGAACAGGTGGCTTTCGTCTTCCGGCAGGCTGATGGACCCGACGGCGGCGCCCGCGATGGCCGACGAATACGGGACGCAGTGGTGCGCGCTCCCGCTCACCGCGGACGAGGCGCGGCGGAAGCGGGAGGCGATCGGGAAGCACTCGACGCAGCTTCTGGTCATGAAGGACTGGCTGACGAACTTCGCGCGGCAACGGGAGCTCTATGGGCGCGTCATCCCCGGCACTCTTACTCCCGACTACGCGTTGCAGAGAAAGCGGCCGCCCGGTGGCAAACGCTCGACTCCGGAGGGGACTGTCCTCGGCATGCGGATGGGCATGACCTCGCACGGCCTCTGGGTCCGCCTCGACACGGCAGGGCAGCCATCCGCGAAGGTCGAGTACCGGGCTCATCTGCATTTCCTGCATGGCGGAAAAGCGGGCCCACCGGAAACGCACGTGCTTCGGTCTCGGTCCGGGAAGCCGCAGCGGTTCGTCGAGGGAGTGGTGGCGTCGGCGCCTCACGATGTTGGCGCCGTCATGTGCGCGGCCGACACATGGCGAGGGACCGCGCAGCTCGACCGGCTGAGCTGGGCTGTAGCGCGAGTTCACTGAGCATCGGTCTGGAGGAGAGCGTGCAGAGTATCGGCCTCAAGGACCTATGCCTGGAGATCGTGGCGGGCACCGCCGGGCGGTTCCTCGATCTGCAGTGGAGCGATGGGCGATTCGCGACGCGGCCGGAGCACGAGACGGATGAGTGGAACTTCTACGATCAGCAGTACATCTTGGCGGCTGCGGTGCTCTATTCGTCGGCGCATCCGGGAAACTCATGGCATGGAAATGAGCGGCTGTGGCAGGCGATTCTACGCGGCGGGCGGCATATTGCGAGCAGGATAGGCGAAGATGGCTCGATGACGTGGCGGCTCAACGGGGTCGTGCTGGGCCGTCCATTCGTGTGCCAGCGGCTGACTTGCGCGTGGTTGCAGGCCTACCGGCTGCTGAAGAGTCGGCTGCCCGAGGCCGATGCGGCGTTGTGGCGCGAGAGCATCATCAAGGCGTGTAAGTGGCTGGTGGACCGCCACCTGGTCCCGCATCGCGACGTGGTGCGGTTTACGTCTCACGACGTCGGGACGGGGACGAACCATTTCTCGCTGTACCTCTCGCTCATCTGGCTGGCGGGGACCGAGTTTGGCAGGCCGGAGTGGGTGGCGTTGGCAAGCGGCCTGATGCGACGGCTGATCGCGGATCAGCGACCAGGCGGGTACTGGGAGGAGCACCACGGGCCGGCGCTGGGCTATAACTACCTCACCTATGATGGCGTCGGTCAGTACACGATCTGGTCGGGCGATGGGGCCGGACACGGCGCGCTGCGGGCCGGGCTGGACCTGCACAAACACTGGACCTATCCCGACGGCATTCCCGTCGAGTGCATTGACGGGCGGATGCGGCATCTCTCGCACCAGTTAGTGTGGGGGCTGGCGGGATTCACTCGGTCTGCCGACGGCCGGGGATACGCTCGGCTGATGCTGGAGCGATTGCACGGGAGAGGGGACGATCTGTCCGGCGAGACCGTGGCGCGGGTGGCGGAGGCATATCTGCTTTCTCAGGAGGGGGGCGAGTCGGAACCGCCACAGAAGCAGCGCGAGTACCGCGCGACCCTGGACGAGGTTTCGGTGATCCGGAAGCGCGGACCGTGGGTGGCGGCCCTCTCAGGTCAGTGCTCGGAGCCGTGGCCGGAGAACCAGTTCTGTCTCGACCGCCAGGCGCTCGCGAGCGTGTGGCGAGAAGGCGCCGGACTCGCGATCGATGGCAGCAACTCGAAGTTCCAGCCGGAGTTGGCGACGTTCCGCGACGCGAGCGGAGAAGGCGCATACATGCCGCTTGAGGCGAAGCTGGTGCCGGCGAATGGGCGGGATGCGGTCGAGTATCGGTATGCGACGTTCAAGGCGAGGGTGGCCGCGCGGATAGTCGGCGAAGAGGCGATCGAGCTTGAGTTTCAGGTGACGGATGCGCGGGGTGGACCTGTGACGATAGCGATCGTGCCGCATGTATCGTATGGGGAGTCGCTGACGATCGAGGGGACGGGCACCGTGGTGCTGGGCGATGGGAAAACGGCGATTCGCGATGCCGGGCCGCTTCGGTACCGGGGCGTGACGCTGCGGCCGCCGCCGGGCGCGACTGTCGAGTACCCGGCGAGTCCGTTCAACTCGTACAGCGCAGACAACACGTCGACGCCGAGCGCGAACCGGATGGTGGTGAGGTGCACGGCAGGGAAACAGCCGGTGGTGTGGAGGGTGGAAGCGGAGTGAGTTCACCACGGACGGCGGTGCCACTCACAGGGACCGTCAGCAGGCGTCCCTATGACGTAGCTGCACCAGAGATGGGCGACTGCGTCAGTATCGGCCGTAGGTCCGGGCGGTCTCGATCATCGCAGAGATGTTCTCGTCAGGAGTGTCTCGGCCGCACTGGTCGCCGGTCGAAAGGACATAGCGGCCACCGGCGGCAGCGTCGTCGATCGCTTTCTTGCTGGCGCGAATCACCTCATCGACCGTGCCGCGCAGCATGACGTCGGTGGTGTGCAGATTGCCTTTGAGGACGATGCGGTCGCCGTACAGGCGCTTCAGTTCAGCGAGATCGCAGTCGCCCATGGGTGGGGTTTCGAGCGGATCGATGATGGTCAGGCTGGTCTCCTCCGCCATGATCTTGACCAGCTCTTTCTCCGGTCCGCACGAGTGGATGTGGGTAGGGATGCCGGCGGCGGTAGCCATCTCGATTGCCTTCTTCACGGCGGGGAAGGCGATCTTCCGCATCATCTCCACTGTCTGGTAGACGAGGGTGCCGGAACCGCCGACGCTGAGGAAGTCCGGCTTGACGTCCATCGCCATGATCCGGGCGAAACGGCGCTCCATCTGCTCGACGCGCTCGGCCGCCCAGCGTTCGTGCTCCTCGGGGTGGTCGTAGTAGCGGTAGATCAGTTCCTCGCTGCTCACCGCGAAAGTCGACGCGACACCTGTGCCGACGAGGCCTTGGTCGCCCATGATCTGCTTCACCTTCTTGAAGCCTTCCGGGCCGCTGTCGTAGGTCTTGACCCCCTCAACAGGCTCCCACCGCTGGGGGACAGCGGGGAGCCCGATTCGCTCGACCGGGACATCGTGGGTCGGGGGATCGGCGATATAGTAGACGTCGACGGTAGGCCGCCAGGTACGCCTGCCGCTCCCGGTGCGGCACCACTGCACGTAGATGCGCTCTGGCGTGCGGCCGACGATGTAGCGCTCGAACGCCGGGTCAGGCGCTTCCTCGGGGAAGGTCAAGCGGAAAAAGCCGTCCATGATGGCGTCTATGTTGAAATGCTTCGTGCAATCTATGAAGGCCTGCCACTGCGGCGGATCGTTGTAGAGGTACACGTCCCAGAAGGGCTTCCCCGTGCGCCGCGCGGGGATCATATTGGAGAAATCGGGGGCGACGGGGACGCAGTCCGGTATCTCTCCCCCGAGCACGGTGAGTAATCGTTCGCGTGAGGTCATGGCGATTTCCCTTGGAGCTATGTTCACCGACCACGGGAACGATGCCTGCCGGAGAAAGGAGAGGAGGCGTTGCCATGGATGCAGCGAAACAGGCGCGCGCAGCCTCGGCGGGGGCGATCTCCTGCGACGAGGAGGGAGCGAATCATGGGCTATGATGAGAAGTGCGCGCGGAAAGCGCTGGCGAGCGGCTGGCCTGCGGGGTACGCGCCGAACCAGACGATCCAGAGGGTTCGGCCGCGGGAGAGCGACGCGTACCTGCTGAACCCGCATAAGGGAACGGCGACGTTCCAGCGGTTCAACGGCGATCCGCTCTACCCGGGAACGATGTGGGATGACCGCGTGGGGCCCACCGAATTCCCGCCGTTTGGCGGCAACAGGAAGAACCCGCGGTATCCCGACACGACGCTCTCGTACTGCCGGTGGTTGTGGTCGGTGATCGAGCCGGAGAAGGGGTCCTTTCGCTGGGAGGTCATAGACGGCGCGCTGGAGGCGGCGCGGGTGCGTGGGCAGACGCTGCAGGTCCGCATCCAGCCGTACATCGGAGACGACCTGCCGGCGTGGTTGTGGGAAATGGGCTGTCCCGTGATGGTCAAGAATGTCGACGATGGGCGGAAAGAGCCGGAGCACAACCACGAGCTGTACATCCGTCATTGGAGCGACTTCGTTCGGGCGTTCGGCGCACGATACGACGGCCACCCGAACCTGGAGAGCTTTGACGTGGCCTATGGCGGGCCATGCGGGGAGATGGGCGGGAACGCGACCCGGGAGACGGCGGCGCGGCTCGTGGACGCGTATCTGGAAAGCTTCAGGGAGACGCAGCTGGTCTCAATGTTGGGCACTCACGGGTGCGCATATGCGGCCAAGAAGCGAGGTCTGAGACTCGGGTGGCGGGCGGATTGCTTCGGCGATGTTCGCGCTGACGGCCGGGGCGTGATGCCGGACCGACTGTGCTGGAACCACATGCATGACGCCTATCCGCGGGAGGTGATCGCAGACGGCGTGCAGGAGGCGTGGCGGACCGGGCCGGTCACGCTGGAGACGTGCTGGACAGTGGGTCACTGGTACGAGCACGGATGGGATATCGACTGGATACTGGAGCAGGGGCTGAAGTACCACCCGTCGGTCTTCATGCCGAAATCGAGCTACATTCCGGAGGCATGGTCGGATAAGATCGAGCAGTTCAACAGGAGCATGGGGTATCGGTTCGTGCTGCGCCAGATGCTGCTGCCGATTCAGGTCAAGCGGGGGCAGCGGGTGCAGATCGAGATGTGGATCGATAACGTGGGGGTGGCGCCGATCTACCGGGCGTACAGACTTGCGTATCTGCTCCGGCAGGGCGAAGATCAAGAGGTGGTGCTTTCCAAGCAGGACATCCGAAAATGGCTGCCGGGGCATTCGTGGTTCAGCGAAAAGGTCGCTATCCCGAGATCGCTGCGGCCCGGCGGGGTCCAGCTTGGCGTGGGGATCGTAGACGGGACGAACACACCGGTAGTGCGAATGGCGATCAAGGAATGCTGTGAGGACGGGTGGAGCATGCTGACGACGATGGAGGTAGGCTAGAGAAGGCTGGGTTCAACCGCGGGCCTCACGCGCGAGCGATCACGATGGACAGAGCGCCTTAGGTCCTTGCCGCCGAGCCGCAGCGATTGTACGCAAAGAGACCAAGAGCGTCGGGTGATGGGCCCCATCGTCGGACAGGCGGGCAAGGATGTGACATCGGGCAGGGGAAAGCGCAGATGCGCCGAGCAGTACGCGGAGGGGTGGTGATACGCTGGTGATCGTCTACACGATCGGCCATTCGACACGAACGGTGGCTGAGTTGGTCGCACTGCTGAAGGCTCACGGAGTGGCGACGCTGGTGGATGTGCGCACAGTGCCGCGCTCACGGCACACGCCGCAGTTCAACCGGGAGACGCTGCCCGGAGAGCTGCAGGCGGCCGGCATCGCGTACATCCACATGGGGGGTCTGGGCGGGCTGCGGCGTCCGCAGCCCAACTCGATGAACACGGGTTGGCGAAATGCGAGCTTCCGGGGCTACGCTGACTACATGCTGACCGACAAGTTCGAGGAACATCTGAATGAGCTTTTCTCCCTGGCGAGGGAGCGGCAGACAGCCATCATGTGCGCGGAGGCCGTGCCCTGGCGCTGCCACCGGTCGATGATCGCGGACGCGTTGGTCCTGCGCGGGGTTCACGTCGAGCACATCATGAGCCTATCCCGCGCCGACGCGCATCAGGTGACGCCATGGGCCCACACTGACGGCATCCGCATCACCTATCCGGCCCCGCAGGATCATCCGAGCCTCCCGGATGTGCCGGCGACGAGCGAGCAGTAGGGCGGGTCGCCGCTCCCAAACAGAAAGACGAGAGCCCCGGCGAACGGGGCTCTCGCGTGTGTTCATCCGACTGTGACTTGGGACGTTCGCCCGATAAGGCAACATCGGGCGAGAGTCATTAGAGGGGGCGAACCTTAGCGGCTCGCGGACCTTTCGGTCCTTTCTCGATCTGAAGCTCCACTTCCTGACCTTCGCGCAGGGAGCGGAAGCCCTGTCCCTCGATCGCGGAGTGATGCACGAAAACATCACCCTCTGCGGTCTCGATGAACCCGAACCCCTTTGCGTCGCTGAACCACTTAACCTTGCCAGTGGCCATCAGCCGAACTCCTTTCCGAAAGCGTGAATGTTAGGCAGGAGGTCGGCTGGTACTGAACGCTTTACTCCACCCACGATTCCGCGGCTTTCTGACTGTGCGGCTTATGCCGCGTCATAATAATGTTAGCCGCCGAGAGGCAGAATGTCAAGATGTGCGCGCGCGGCGAATGCGTTACGGCGCCGGAGAGTGGCCGATCAGTCGTCCTGCTTTCTCAGGGCATGCATGGCGACAACGGCGGCCACGCTGAGCAAAGCGGCACTGCCGTAGAAGATGTAGGCTGGCTTGATGTCCCAGAGCCAGCCGCCGATGAGGGGAGCGATCACGGCGCCAATCCCCTCGGCCGTGGCGACGATGCCCATAACGCTGCCGCGGCGCGTTCTCGGGGCAAGGCCCGATACCAGGGCGAGCCAGGCGGGAGTACCCAGGATGTGACTGAGGGCAAGTATGACCGCGACGACCGCGAACGCCGGAATCGACCGACACGACGGGATAAGCCACATGACGGCAGCGGAGATCGTGAGCGACAGACGCACAGCGCGGGATTTGCCCCACCGATCGGCGGCGTGGCCGAGGGGCATTCCAAGCAGCAGCACCGGGATGCCGAGAACGCCGATGAGTAGGCCTGTGTATAGACTCGTTAGGCCCAGCTTCGTGCCGGCCGCCAGCCGACCCGAGTCCACGAGCGGCTGCACGAGCTCCTTCGTCACGTATACAACGAGGAAGTTGGACAGCATCAGCACGCCCAGGGTCATGAGGATGCTGAGGAGCAGCACGAGCGGAAGGGAGTAGTTCGTCCTCGACGGATCCGGGTCGGCGAGGTCGGACGCGATGGGCGCGCCGGACGGGTCATGGTCGGAACCAGCGGACTTCGGAATGCCGAAGTGAGCGGTGGCCGAACCGATCACGAGCAGGCCGGTGACCAGGTAGAATGGGGAGCGATTCGTGTGGGTGATGTAGACTGAAAGCGCTCCCAACGCGATGGCGGCGCCCATGGCGCCAGCGTAGATGGTATTGATGACGCTCATAGCGGCCGCCCGCGAGCGCTCTCTCACCAGATCCCCGACCATTGCGAAAAGAGGAGGCCAGAGCGCGGCCGCGCCTGCGCCGTCCAGCGCCCGCAGCGGGAAGATCAGCGCCCACAGGCGGGCCGGCAGTTGCGCGAACACCGTGGGATTGAGACAGATGAGCAGCGGCCCAAGCACGATGAAGGGCTTCCGGCCCAAGCGGTCGGAGAATCGACCGAAGGGGAATTTCAGCGCGGTCTCGGTCAGCAGAAACGTTGCGCTCACTGCGCCGAGGGCCTCGCCGGTGAAGTGCAGATCACCGAGGATGTAGACAGGGAGCGCGTAGACATTGAGGAGGGCGAACGCGATCTGGCCTGCACCTGTGATGACGGCCAGGCGCAGGAGCGGCGGGTATTGCCGGAACAGCGCGAGGTACGTGCGGTCGACGACGCTGGACATGGCCCCCCTACGGCCGTTGGCTGGCGAGCGGCCTTACGGCTTCCGGTTTCTCGAACGAGGCGACCAGTGTGAGGCCCCTGGTGAGCGACGTCTTCATGCCCACTTCCTCGGTGGTGCACAGCCAATCCGGAGCCCATTGGGCAAGGGCAGTCTGGTCATAGCAGTAGACGTTCGTGCCACGGAACCTGTTCGCGGCGACGAAGCACCACCCGAGCAGACCGCGCCGCGGAGCAGTGAAGATCACGGCCCGACGGGCAATCTCACACATTCTCGTGACGAACGCGACAGGCTCCGAAACGTAGTCCAGCACGCCGATGGCAACAGCTACATCGAACGGAGCATCGGTCTCCATCACAAAGAAGTTCTGGTTGATAACTGTCACGTTCTGGGCGCCCGCGGCGGTCAGCTTCCCGCGCAGAATGTCTGCCATCGAGGCCGAGTCTTCGACCGCCACCACCTCTCGGAACTTCTGAGCGAGATCCAGGGTGTAGAAGCCGGTGCCGGGCCCGATCTCGAGGGCACGGTGTGAAGGGTCGGCGTAGCGAGCTATGAGGTCGGACACAGCGCGAGCTTCCTGGCGACGAATAGCCGAGATGATCGGGAGCGAGAGGCTGCGCTCATAGATTCCGGCTGCGCGGTGGTAGGGGTTGTTGGCGTTGGCCGTCAGGGCGGCGCCGGGCGCGCCGGAGGGGCCGATCTGCACCCCCGACCCGTCGAATGAACCGTCCTCTTGCTTGCTCTGAGTCATGTTGGCATCACCCGGGCGCGGCGCACGTGGGGTCCGCATCTGATATTGCCTCATTCCGGCGCGCGATGCCTGTCTGCGGCGTACAACGCGGGACCCGCTCGCGCCCGCAGCCCCCCGTGGGTAGGTTCTGCTCTGCGAACGGCAGCCCCTTCCCGACGCCGACCCCAGCGACTATGATCTGCCCCGCACCGGCGAGGCCGCCAACGTTCTACAGGGGATACGGGGGCCAACCAGAAGGATTTCAATGGGATCTTCGCCGGATGGGCAGACGGGCGCACGACACTTAGGTAGAACGGATCCGGGATGGATCTCAGGAGTCAGGCGGTGCCGATACCAACTCTCACAAGTGTCCATTTCCTCATCAGCTACGGGTGTTCGGCGGAGTGCGATCACTGCTTCATCTGGGGGACGCCGCGACGAGACAGCGGCATGACAGTCGAGCACGTTGACCAGTTCCTGGGTGAGATCGTGCCTCTCGGGACGGTGACATCGGTGTGCGCCGAAGGGGGAGAGTCATTCACGCGCTACCCAGTGCTGCTGCATCTGATGCGGCGAGGAACCGAACTCGGGCTGGGGGTGTCGGCGCTCACAAACGCCTACTGGGTGACCTCGAGGGAGGAGGCGAAACGGCGGATCGCCGAACTGATGGCAGCGGGGATCAGCAGTCTTGGGATCAGCACCGATCAATGGCACCGCAGACACATCCCTGTGGAGAGGGCGGAGATTCTCCTCGACGTCTGCGCGAAGGCCGGGCTGGCGGCATCGCGGATGGAGACCGCGCCTGATGGGGTGATGTTCCGGGGCAGGGCGGCGGAGTTGCTGGCGCCTGGCAGGCCGAAGAAGCCGGCAGAGGAACTGACCAGATGTCCCCACGAGCAACTGGCTGCGCCGTCTCGGGTGCATCTGGATTGCTACGGAAAGCTCCACCTATGTCAGGGGCTCGCGGTGGGCGAGGGAAACCCGGGGAGGGCTGTGCGGGACTACGACCCGGGCAATCATCCCGTCATTCGCCTCCTGTTGAACGGCGGGCCCTATGCTCTGGCGAGGCACGCGGCCGAGCACGGGTTTGAGATCGAGCCAGGCTATGCCGATGCCTGCCATCTCTGCTACCGCGCTCGTCAGTTCCTGAGGGCGCTGTACCCGGACGTGCTCGGGCCGGACGAGATGTACGGAACGACGGAGACGCGGCATCCGGCTTGACACGCATCACCGTCGCCTACAGCGCGGAAGTGCGCCGTAGGCGGGAGACACGGGAGGCCGTGGCCTCGCAGCCTGGAGGTCGCCGCGCCACGTCGCGCCGCGCGAAAGCGCCGCCGGATCCGGGGGGCCTGATTGGACTAGCCCGCGGCCTGCCTGCTCACGATCCGGAAGAGGCGGCTGGGCATTCCAGTGCACGTCCTCTCCTGGTAGAGGAACGCCAGCCCATCCTGCTCGAACTTCTCGAAGAACTCGTCCCACGTGAGCGGCGCGATCGAGGCCCCGGAAGCCGACCATGCCTCCGCGATCGTCGCATGCGCCGGGTGGCCGGGGAAATCGATATGAACGGAGGGCGTATGGTTGTGGCCGGGCCGCAGTGTAACAGCGGCCGGACGGCCGCCCCTGTCTTGCGCCCATCGCAGGATAATGTTGTGATCAGTGGTGACCTTCGCTGACAGTGGCATAGCAATCTCCTTCGTCTTGCGTGTACTCGCTACCGACGCCCGGGTCCGGGAACGGCGGCGGGCCTCGGGGCAGTGACTCATCCCGCTTCTTCTGCATCCCGGCCGGAGAGCGCCAATGCACGCGCGTTGCCATTGCTCGCATGACCCGACCTATACTCCGGCAGCGCGTGAGCAGCATGTTGGACGATCTCGAAGCAGTCAGCGAGGCGGACCATGTGGTCGAGAGGGAACGGCAGATCCGGTCTCACTGGATACCTCGAGGGACGATATACTCGCATTCGACCGGAGCGGGTGCATAGGCGGCCTTGTATTCGCTCTTCTCGCGATCTTCCACGGCGCCGACCACGGGCCACGGATAGTCAGAGTGTCCTGCGCGGTTCTCTATGGCGATCACCATTGGCTCGCCGACTGTAGGGACTGTGAGAGTCGCTGTCAGGAGATCCTCGCAGTAGGTCGCCAGCCCGCACTCGCGTGGTGGATAGGTGCTAAGTGCTCTGGCTCATAAGTTCGATGACGTATTCATCAAGAGGTCAGGCTGCTCGTGCCAAGGGGATCGGCGTGGCGGATAGCTTTGCCATCACCCTGGCCAGGTCGTCCCTGGTGAACT
>JBEKKD010000045.1:0-15179 GCA_050010895.1 Armatimonadota bacterium | reverse complement strand
AGCACCGCAATCGTCGGGATGCGGATGCCGCAGGACTCGCATGCCCGTTCAAGAGCAGCCAATACGAGGTCGCGCCGCGGGCGGCACTGGATGGAGGTCAACATCCCCCGTGCCCCTGCCGCGAGTGCCCCACTGATGACCTCCTCAATGCGCGCCGCGTCGCTGAACTTCCGCTCGTAGAGGGCATTGCGCGCCTGACTGTAGTACGAGAAGCCGAGGAAGGGATTGTCGCCGATAACGACCCGGCTGAAGACGCGATCCTCGATCAAGACCTCCGCAAGCCGCCCGGAATGGCTGCTCATGGCGTTATCTCCTCATTGAGATGGGTTCCGGGTTCAGACCGGGTGACTAGCCTACGGGGCGACGAGCAGGCTGACTGTCCGGTGTATAGCAGCCACACTCACTTCTGGTTTCGCACCGGTCCGCCCGTCGGCGAAAATGGTACTGTGCGATGCTAACACAGGCACGGAGGCACAGCCGTGCACGGAACGCTGGTGTTCTTGCATACTCTGGTCGGTTTCCCTCCGGCACGGAACGATTGGGCGGCTCTTCGCTGGTGCATTGATGAATGCATCCTCGATGCTGGCGCCGACGATCGATGGGTTAGGTCTGGTGGAGGCCAGCAGCGACAATCGGGCGCAGGGCGCCTGGGGGAACCCCCGACACCGACAGTCGCGCGAGCTGCTCGTGAGGCTGGCTTGGCGGCGGTCAGCCCGTCCGCCCTGAAGCGTCGGACATGCCTAGCCGGTTGACGCTGGGCTGGCGGGCTGGTCCTGGTCCAGCGGCTCCCATCCACCCATGGCTCGGAACTTCATTGGGGTGCATCCGTAGACCGCCCTGAATGCACGGTGGAGATGGCTGGCATGCGCGAAGCCCAGTTCCTGTGCAATGCCGCTGCTCGCCAGGGAGGTGGTCAGAAGCAGCTTCGCGGCGCGGGTGAGCCGGGAGCGTAGCGCGAATCTGCCGTAACTCAATCCCATCGTCAGCTTAAACAGATGCGAGAAATGCGCGACGCTCAGCGAGCAGGCCTTCGCGGCTTCTTTTAGCAGCACTCTTTCAGGGGGAAGTTGCTCCAGGAGTTTCACGGCTGGGGCAATCTGGGCAAGCCGGCTGGTGCGCAGGCTGTGACTGGGCGTGCCACGGCCGGCGGATTCCCAATCCCGACCGATGACAAAGAGCAGGCGCATCACCCCAAGCCGCACTCCTGTCACCCAGTTTCTCTCTTTTGTGGTCATCTCCTGGACTAGATCCTCAGCGATAGCCATGGCAAGTTGGCGCTTTCTGCTGGTTGACGCATGCGGGCGCTGGTGCGCCGGGGCGGCAAAGAGGTCTATCAAGGGCCTTCCGTCGAGCGTCTCCGTGCCTATGAAGTACGGCATCAGAAAGATCACCAGGCTTTGCGTGTGCGGCACCGGCACCTCCCACTCGTGCAACTCCCATGGAGGTGTGAGCCAGACATCGCCCCGTACCAGCGGCATGTGCTGGCCCTCAGCGTATGCGTGGACCCGCCCACTGAGGACCACCGATACCTCAAACAGGTCATGCAGGTTGCGCTGCCGTGGCTCAGCGTGATCCGAGGAAGTGAGCCAGGCGACGAACCCCTGCTCGGGGCGGAAGCCTTCCGCCAAGATTGTCCTGTGGGTCCTGATTCTGGCCTTCGCCAGAGCAAACCCATCAATCATCCGCGCCATTGAGGAGGCACTCATCAATCCGCCCACAAGGAACCCCGCAATCGTTCCATGCCAGCGCGAGGAACCAGACCGCAGTATACAACAACACCAGCATTCTGTGCAACATTGCAGACCGTGCCTGTGCTAACATTCGACGGTAGCAGACTAACTGTGTTGGGCCACTCTCGGCGGGCACGGCACGTCTGGTTGCGGCACTTCCCGGTTCCGGCTGGACACGGTCACTTCCGGCAAGCGGCCCTGGTCCGACGCGGCGCGAGCATCGGACCTAACAGTGCCAAGGTTGGCTGCGGCGGAGTCTGTGAAGCGGGGCAACGTCAGGATGGAATCCAGGTGGAAACAGTGGGGAGAGGCGAATGGCACCAGGACTCAGAGTAGGAGCGGCTCGAAGCACGATTACGCCCCCGCTGGGCGTCCGCATCGCAGGATACCTGACGGATCGTATCGCGCAGGACATCCACGACGACCTGTACGCTAAGGCCATCGTGCTGGAAACAGCCGAGGCTTCGCTGGCCGTTGTCGTGTGCGATCTGATAGATCTGAAGCTCGCATGCACAGACCAGGCAAAGGCGATTGCCCAAGACTTGACCCGGATCCCAGCCGACCATATCCTCATCTCAGCCACCCACACGCACTTCGGGCCCAGCGTTGAGCACGGAGTCAACCTTGTCGATGGCTCGGACTACGCCGGCTGGCTCCCCCGTCGCATCGCCGACAGTGTCAAGATGGCGCAGAACCGTCTGCGACCTGCGCGCGTCGTCCATGCCTCGGGGCAGTGCACAGAGGAGGTCCACAATCGGCGCTATCGTATGAAGGACGGCTCGGTGGTGACCAACCCCGGCTTCCTGAACCCGGACATTGTGGGGCCGGCAGGACCCACTGACCCTGAGATCGGGTTGCTCGCGTTCTTGGATGATGAGAGCGAACCGATCGCAGTGCTCGCCAACTACCCGCTGCACTACGTGGGCGGATGCTCTGGGGCATCCGGATCGGCGGACGCCGACGGAGCGGCGGTCGACCTGAGCATCACTGCCGACTACTTCGGTGCCTTCGACCAGGCGCTGCAGCGGATGGCAGCGCGAGAATTCGTGGCTGTGATGATGAATGGTTGCTGCGGGGACATCAACAACATCGATATTTCCCGTCCGCAACCCGAGTACCCACACCCCTGGTACCAGATCGAGCGTGTCGCCAACGTTGTCGCGGCAGCGACATACAAGGCCTGGCAGGGGGTGCGTCTCGGCAGCTGTGAGGACGCGCCGACGCTTGGAGCGGCAACAAGGCGGTTTGCCTTCCGGAGACGCGCTTTCAGCTCGAGTGAGATCACGGCAGCGCGCGAACTGGCCCGGAGGTCTCCGCCGCGGAATCTGGTGGACCAAGAGGGCCTGCATGCCCAGACGGTAGTCCGACTGAGCGAACAGCCGCCGGAGCAGGAGACCATGGTTCAAGCTTTTCGCATCGGGGAGGTGGGACTGGTAGGGCTGCCGGGTGAGATATTCGTCGAAATCGGCCTCGAGATCAAGCGGCGTTCCCCACTGGGCAGGACACTCATCGCCGAACTGGCGAATGACAGTCTCGGCTATGTCCCGACCTCCGCGGCCTTCGAGCAAGGGTCCTACGAAGTCGTCACGACCGCAGCGTCACCGCAAACTGCGCCTTCACTGGTGGACTACGCAATCGCGCTCCTGTACGAGGTGGCGAACCAGCAGTGAGTACAGCGCTCCGGATACGTTTCCGCGTCTCGCCCAGCGCTCGGGCGCAACTGAACAGGAGACAACATGTCGCACAGCGTGACTATCCGGCAGTTCCGACCAGAAGATGCCGATACACTGGTGGAGATAGCACTTGCGGCCTGGGCGCCCCTCTTCGATTCTTGGCGCAAGCTCATGGGAGAGAACCTGTTCGCAGCTTTGCATGCGAATTGGCGGGATGACAAGGCCAACGCGATCAGTTGCGCTTGCGAGGGAGAGGACGGGGCCCGCGTAGCCGTGGCCGAAAGGGATCACGGGGTTGTCGGGTTTGTCACGTTCTATGGGCGCGCGCACACCGGGATGGGAGCGATTGGCAACAACGCCGTGCACCCGGATTTCCAGGGCATGGGAATCGGCACGATGATGTACGAGTACGTGTTCGAGCAGTTGAGAGAATCGGGAGTTCGCTTCGTGGAAGTGCGCACGGGAGGTGACGCGTTCCACGCTCGGGCGCGGAGAGCATACGAGAGGGCGGGCTTCTCGATCCAGTGCCCTGAGGTCACCTACTACAAAGACCTATCAAACACGAGCGGAAAAGGCGCTCGCGACGAATCGTCGTGAGCCTCCGCGTTCGCGAGACCAGCGTGCCCGGCCCTATAGCGCCTCTATCACGATCGAGTCGAACTGCTTCATACTCCTTCGATACGAGCCAGCATAGGTCACGATGTCCTGGTAGCTGATCTGGTGGCGCCTGTCCCACTGCGTCACCCGGATTGTCGCGCCCTTGGCGAGTTTCGGGATCACCATCTCGAGCTGGGTATCGTGCGTTGCCAGAAGCACTGTTACCTTCTCACCAGCGATCCCCCAGACGTCTGATGAAGGCCGCACTCCGCAGCCTGCGAGGAGATCGCTGATCGGGTACATGACCTGCCATCGAATGCAGTTCGCGGGAATCAGGTGCTTGTTCCCATTGCTCACGATCAGCGGGACCCCATCGCCCTCCGCCGAGACCGTTCCCGTAACCGCGGAGCGGGGGATCAACGTTCCGTGCCGCCGCTCTTCGACCTCGAAGGCTGTGAAGATTCCGGTATAAGTAAAGGACGCGCCTCGGTATTCACCCCGCGCGGGCATATCGCAATCGCTGAACGCCGTTTCCGGGTTCACGCCGCAGGCCGACAAAGCCTGGCGCCAATTCGGTGTGAGATCACCGCCGCCCGGGATAGTGGCCCCAATCTGGAGAAAAACGGGCTTGCTCCCCTTGAACAGCTCGGCGATGTCAGGCGTTAGGTCGAGCGTTCCGCTGTTCCGCTTGCCCGCGGTGTAGACGTAGTAGGCGTCCGCATTGGGCAGTGGCGCGGTGCTGGCCACCACATCCCAGCCGGCATGGAAGGCCCCGCTCGTGATCGCGTCCCCGGAGGCCACGAGGTCGTGCGAGTGCGCTCCTTCGTCTCCCTTCCCCCAGTATGCGACGATGTTCAACAACGGCCTCTTTTCCTCCGCGTTCCGCGCAACCAGATCGGATACCCACTGTTTCGTGCCCGCAATGTCGAGCTGCCGCGCCCTTGCCTCGTTCATGCCGATGAGCATAATGTCGCGTACCCGGAATTGGAGCGCTCGAACGGCGATGCTTGGCTTGAGAACCCCCTCCCAATCCTCCGGCTCTTCATCGAAGTCGGCCCAGATCATGGCGGTCGGCAGGCCCCACCCGCGGGCAAAGCCATAGGCGAGTGAGCCTTCCTGCGCAAGGCTGGAAAGCTTGCCGACCTCGTCGCGCTGGAAGTGGTAGTGGTACATGCTGACCATGTGGGCGCGCCGGTACAGCTCAACGAAGCCCTGCCCGGTGTCGGCGTCCGTGACGTGTATCCACCAGGGGTCGGCTCCCTCCTGATACTCAATGCCGATCTTGCGGCCGGTGTCAGCCAGCGCGAGAAACAGAGGCGGCACCATCTGGACACACTCCGTGAACCAGCGATCCGCGCCTTGGCTGCGTAGTTCCGTCATCACGTTGCTGATAATCCCAGGTGTCCAGTTCTTCCGGCCGGCCGGCCACAGGTCGGGATTCACGTCCTCCATGTTCGCCATCACCTTCAGCCCGGCCGCATGGGCCTGAGCCGCGTACTCCCTGAAGCTGGGCGCCCACCCCGAGTCTGTCACCCACTCGAACTGCGATGCTCTCGCCCACTCGAACTGCCGGAGCGTTGGCGAGTCGAAGAAGTACTTCATGCTATCGCCATCGCGGAGAGCGGCATAGTAGCCAACGCCTGCGAACCCCAAGTCCTTCATGAGCTGCAAGTGCTCGACGAGTGCATAGCCAAACACCCAAAATGACGGATCATACGTTCCCAGCTGCATCGCAGCGCTCTCCCTTGTAGGCTGTGACTGTCCTGGTATGCCCCTCTCGGCAACGCAGACAGGCATCGCGGCCATCATCGCCAGCACTACGGCGCCCCACAACGGGATTCCCGGTTTCATCGCACCTCCTGGCTGGGCGGAGCGCCAGTATGGCTGAGGCGGAACAGCCCTGTCACTGACTTTCCTCGACCCTGCAGCCACCTTGTCCGTCGCATGGCAAGCACCTCCCTGGGCGGCGGGAGCAGAAGCCGTTCGCGCTGATAGCCCTCCGCGTCCCACCTAGCGCTGGCGCCCGCAGGGATCTCCTGCGACTCATACGTTGCCACAAGATGCTAGCACGGGCGGAGCCGTTCGATACTGCACAAAACGCCGGTATTGTCGCACGATCTTCCGTAATCCCCGCCCACCCTCGGATGGGGAATGCACTGACAGACTCACCTACAAGGAGCTGGACAGGCGTTCCGCGCCAGGCCTGACAGGCCGAGAGACTAGACCACCGCGTGCAACAACACCAGCACTCTGTGCACCATGGCACAGGTGCGCTCGTGCTAGCATCCAGTAGTGGCGCGGCCACTGCAAAGGAGGTGGCGAGCCGGAGAGCGGCACGTCGTGCCGCCGTCGCGCATGAGATCGCAGTGTTGCGGACTCGAAAGCGAGATTGCTTTAAGGAAGGCAGCACCATGACGAAGCGAAGCGGCTTTACTCTCATTGAGTTGTTGGTGGTGATCGCGATTATCGCGATTCTGGCGGCGATGCTCTTCCCGGTTTTCGCGCGAGCGCGCGAATCGGCGCGCAAGATCCAGTGCTTGTCGAATGTCAAGAACATCGCCACGGCGATACAGATGTACCTGACGGACTACGACAGTTTTCCGCCGGCGCTGAGCGGGAGCGCCTTCAACAATGTGAAGCCGCTCCTCGACGTTGGCTGTGAGACAGACACGTGCATAGGAGCGGCCTTCCACTCAAATCCGTATCTGCGGTGGGCCGTGGTCCTGGATGAGTATGTCAGGAACCGCGAGGTGTGGAACTGCCCGAGTGCGAAGCTCGCAGACGTATTCGTGATCAACTTCGATCCGGGTGGTCCGGACGGGTGGGCGCACTGGATGGCCGCGCACCCGGGGCACTGGACTTGGCAGCCTTGCGAGGCCCACTTCCCGACTGGCTGGGGTGGCAGCATCACCGATTCAGCCCTTCAGGACAGCCAAGTTTCGTATCTGGATAGCCAAGGCAAGACGAGTTCCCAGGGACAATTCGGCGGCAGCATCGGTGTCGTGGAAGAAGACCACAGCGGAACGAAGGTCTCCGCGGTTGACGACCCGGCCGCGTTCGTGGTCTGCGGTGACAGCCAGACGAACAGCATGCGCAGTCCGCTACGCGACGTATTCGACGTGTGTAGGTTTGGGTACGGGCAGCAGGGGGGCTGCGCAACCGATCCGGGCGATTGTCCGTGGAGTGTACAGTGTGGTATCGACCCTGCACACTTCAGGCAGTTCTGGACCGACGCTTCATTTCGCAAGCAGTACACCCGGCACCTGGGCGGCGTCAACATGGGGTTCGCCGACGGTCACGCCGCCTGGTATAGCGCAGACGCGTTCCTGAACGAGGTACCCCACCAGGACTGCCCTGGCGGCGCGTGGCATGACGGCACGATACAGGGAGTTGGGAGCTTCGACATGATAACTGCCTGCCCCACATGGTAGGCAGCGCACCCGAGGCACGTGAATTACTGGATGACGTCTGACTCGGAGAACAACGGGCCGCCCGGGGGGGGCGGCCCGTCTTCCACTCCACTGTCGTCCCGCGACGGGACTGTCTCTCGACCACCTCAGGCGACGTCCGCGGCAGCAGAGAGGCCGCTTGATGGGACGCCTGCGGCGCACAAACAACGGCTACGTCAATTCAGCCAGGAAGAGCGAGCATGCCACAGGAACCGCATCATACCTTCGATCTCAACCCCTCCCCCGTTAACCCCCGCAACTCCGAGGGGGCGTTCGCCACGCTCACGGACGGCCGAATCGTTTTCAGCTACAGCCATTTCACCAGCGGCAAGGAGGACGACTCTGCCGGTCACCTCGCGTCTCGCTTCTCTTCTGACGGCGGCTGTACGTGGACGACAGAAGACACGCCACTTCAACCGAACGAGGGCCTGAAGACAACGATGAGTGTGGGGTACGTGCGGTTGCCGACGGCGGAGCTCGCACTCTTCTACATCATCAAGAACAGCGATAGCGACTGCCGTCTCCACATGCGCACATCTGTGGATGACGGCGCGTCCTGGGGCGAACGTGTCCTCTGTCACGCCGATGAGGGCTATCACGTCACCAACAATGACCGCGAGCACCTGCTCTCCACCGGCCGACTGGTTGCTCCCACCAGTCACCACGGCGCGCCGTTTACAGAGTACGGGACGGCCCATATGTACTACTCCGATGATCTAGGCAAGAAATGGCAGGTGTCAGAGACGGTGGTGGCACCCTTCAAGGACAACACCAAGACCGGCCTCCAGGAGCCGGCTGTGGTCGAGTTGCGCGACGGACGACTGTGGATGCTCTGCCGCACCGACCAGGAGTATCAGTGGGAGTCGTACTCAGACGATGGCGGCATTCGCTGGAGCACGCCGAGACCGTGCGAACACTTCGCCGCGCCAACCTCGCCGATCTCCATGAAGCGCATCCCCAACAGCGGCGACCTGCTCGCCATCTGGAACGACCACTCCGGCCGCTTCCCGGTCCCTCCGCCCCAGACCCATCGCGCGAACTGGGGCCGGACACCGCTTGTCAGCGCGATCAGCAAGGACGACGGACACACCTGGTGGTGCCATCGGTTGATCGAGTCCGACTTCGCGCACGGCTACTGTTACACCGCCATCCACTTCACCAACGACGCGGTCCTGCTCGCCTATTGCGCGGGCGACCCGGATTGCGGATGGGTGCTGTCGCGAACAAGGATTCGAAGGGTGCCGGTGGGGTGGTTCTACAGCGAGCGTTGAGGGGTGAGGCGGACCAGCGAAGGGAAGCACGTGACCGACCGAGAGCACGCGCAGCTGAAGGAGCGGCAGAGCACGGTGGCCCCGAACCCGACGGTAGTCTTCCAGAGGCCTGGAGAGGTCATACTGGAGGAGCGCGCCGTGCCGGCTCCCGGCGCGGGGGAGTTGCTGATCAAGACGCGCTGCACGCTCATCAGCACAGGCACGGAACTCACGATTCTGACCGGTGACTTCCGGCCGGATTCAGCATGGTCCGCCTACGGTCGGCGGTTCCCATTCCTGCCGGGGTACAACAACGTGGGCGACGTCATAGAACTCGGCGCCGGAGTCGATCGGCACTGGCTTGGCCGGAGGGTTGCGACTTATGGTTGCCACGCGCGGTACGTGTCGGCCGCTGCCAGCGATGCGCGGGTAATCCCGGCGCCAGTAAGAGATGAGCACGCGGTCTTCTTCACCATCGCGGAGATCGTTATGAATGGCGTTCGGCGAGGGAACGTTCAGTGGGGGGAATCCGCGGTGGTCTTCGGGCTGGGCCTGCTGGGTCAGTTGGCGGTGCGAGTCTGCCAGCTGTGCGGAGCGCGACCGATCGTAGCCGTCGACGTGGCGGAGAGCCGGCTGCAACGTCTTCCCGACGATCCGGCCGTCTTCCCCGTAGATGGAACGCGCGACGACGTGCCATCGGTCGTCGACGATGCGACCAGAGGCCGGAAAGCAGATGTGGTTTTCGAGGTGACCGGGAACCCGGAGTCGATCCCCGCGCAGGTCCCGCTGCTGCACTCCTTGGGTCGCCTGGTGGTGCTGAGCAGCCCTTGGGGGGAAACCCGTTTCGATTTCCACGATCTGTGCAACGGCCCAAGCATCAGCATCATTGGCGCCCACAACGGGTCACATCCGGCCCACGCGACAGTCCATACTCCGTGGACGCAGCACCGACACGCTGAGCTCTTCTTCGACCTAGTCGCCGACGGTAAGCTTGAGATGGAGCCACTCATCAGCCACCGCGCGCAGTACGGCCAGGCACCGGAGCTCTACGCAATGCTAACAGAGAACCGATCCTCGGCCATGGGCGTCATCCTCGAGTGGGCCGGATGACGGGCGAAGAGCCGCGGTCGGGCAGGGATCGGGGCGGGCAAGTGCCTGCCAGCGCCAGGGCACGGCGAGGCCCTGGAACTGGCGGCACATCATAGGCCCTGTTGGCTAGCCTCTAGCCGGCCGCCATCCTCCTACAGTCCAGGATTGTGTTCAGGACGGTAAACAACCCCGACGTCAGGTAATCGCCCAGGACGAGGCCGATAAACGCGGGCCGAAACGCACGGTATAGCCGCAGTCCCCCGTACCGCTTGATTCGGCTCGTCACCAGCCAGGCGATGAGGGCGTTACTCCAGAGGTAGCAGTCGGATGTGTAGGTGCTGGCAATAACGAACCCAATCGGGCTCACCGGCCACCAGATGAGGTGGCCGTGCAGCAATACGAGCGCGGTCATCACGATCGCGCCGATGCCCACCGCCAAGCGCAGGTAACTGTCCGGGGACTGCGGGCTGTGCAACGTCCCCGAAAGGTCCTCGAAGGCCCAGTGCGCCCAGGTGTAGAATGGCCACTGAGCGAGTTGGCTTGCGCCCTTGTGGTATAGCATGTAGAGCAGTCCGCTGACTCCCGTCACGATCACGGCCAGGATCGCAACGGCCGCTGCCCCCGTCCACTGCCGCCCCCTGATGCGCGCGGTGTCCGTCAGCTTGAAGCTGTTCATCATCTGGGGCATCGCCACGTTCATCGGGTCCTGCATGTAGATGAACGCGAAGTACGTGTGAACGACGAGTGATGGCGCCGGGAAAGCCGTCGAGCCGAGCATTTTCAGCAGGAAGGAGTAGCCGTAGCGGCCCGTGTCCGGATAGAGCACGCCCGCCGCACTGACGAGTCGGCTCGACCCGAGCAGCACTGTGAAGAACACACCGAAGAGCAGGACGAATGACCACCAGGCCATCCCGGAGCAGATCCCGAACCACGTCATGAAGGTCACGCAGGCGATCAGCCCCAGCACCGCCCATCGGGCTGAGAGCGGCGCGTACGAGCCCACGTCTTCATCGCGCGCTCGCCTGGCCAACGCCAGCCACGCCCGCTTGATGAAGTGCCTGGACTCGTACAGCAGTAGAAGGCTCAGCGCGATGTACGCGCCCGCTTCCTCATAGGAGACAAACGATTGCGGATCCACCGACGCGGACCCACCTCCCTGGCTCAACCCCAGGCTCGCCCACCCCAGCAGTTGCATCTTGTACAGCACATAGAACAGCCACAGACTGAGCACCACCTCCGTAGGCAGAAGGCACATCACCCCGATAACCGACCAGACGAGAGAGAGGTGAGTGTCCCAGAGCGCGCTCCACGGTAGCTCCATGCCCGCGAACGGCTTGCCGATATCGATGATACAGAGACCGGGGGCGGGGAAGCTGGGGACGAACCGGTGCAACCACCCAATAGTGGCGAACGCTGCGGGCAGCGCGAAGCCGGCCCAGAAGGCGCGGCTTCGCATGAGGCTGGTGCCGAGCACGGGCCTCTCGCTCTCGCCCGTGATCGCAAGCGGCACCTCCACCAGCGGAAACGTTAGCCGCTGTCTCTGGATCCAGTCCCGGCTAAGCAAAGCGGCAAGGCAGTACATCGCTCCCATCAGTGCAAAGGTAAATGCCCCCCAGGCCAGCCACGGCGTCGTCCACGCCGCCCACGGGATCGTCGCGCCGCGAGGCATCCCCTCCCACAGCCAGTCCGTTGACTCCGGAGTAGCTGTCCGGAACCACGCCGGGATGTGCGGCCAGATGAGATCCTGGAACTGGTTCCCCGGTGTGGCGGCGAAGAAGGGGTAGGTCACCAGGGCCACCACGTACGGCAGCCCGCCCTGCTCGAGCAGTCCCAGCGAGACGGTCATCATCCCATAGACGACCAGCAGCTCCGCTCGTGAGAACGCTCGCCCCGGCCACAGACGCACCAGCAGCGTATTGAGAACCACCAGCACGAACAGCGCCACTACTGGGCCGTTCATGAGTTGTCCAGACCCCACATCCCAGCTGCGGACGACGAAACTCAAGTAGGGGTTGATAATGCTGAAGAAGGCGATGCTGAGCACGCCGATGAGGACAGCGCGTCCCGTCACGCGATTCGCCGGCGCGGCCTGTTCGACTAGGGCGCCATGCGGCAGTCTCTGCAACTCTTGCCTGAGGCTGGAGTTCATCGACAACTCTTCGAGGTCGGAGGTGCGCGGCTTGAGGAACGCGCTCAAGCACCGCTATGGAAACACCGAGCCACTTCCGTCTGGCGGCTGATCTGCAGTTCTCTCGGGAGTCGCTGCTGCACACGCCAAGCGGCGATGGAATGAATGGATCTGGGACGCCGGTGAAGAGGCGGATGCCTGGCCAGGGGGAGCAACAACACCGAGCGATCCCGCCCCGCAGTCCCGACTGAACTCATATAGGATCCCCGTAGCAGCGTTCCCGCAGGCATTTGCCATCCGCCACGCGCCACTATCCCGGCAAATCTCCTCTGGAGAGTCCCACCTACGCCGGACACCTCCACAGCTGATCGGCCTGTGCACAGATGGCCCAGAGCCCCTCACTGACCGCTAGCTGCCTTGCCGCTACTCCCCAGGCGCACCCGCGCAGGACGCGAATGCCTCCGGACAGGCTGGCACATCGAGACCCTTCTTCGGATCCCAAACCTCCAGACTACAGGAAGCCTCGCCGCAGCGTGACGCATCCAGGAGGTATCCGTAGCCGAGCGGCTCCAACACACGCCGGTACAGGACATCGCAGTGGCCGCAGTAGTCATGGTAAGGCTGAAGGCGCCGGCATTCCAGCAACCTACTCTTCGAGGGACAGCGATGCATGGTGATACGAAACCGGCCGGCCTCTTCGTCCAACTCCATGGTGAAGTCCGCCGCTTCTTCGGTAAGCGTGCGGTCCCAATACAGCCAGCAGCCGTGAAGACCGTGCTCCTGCACTAGGCGCTTCAGGTTGCCGAGGAAGTTGTCGGAGAGGTAGTGCCAGAAGTCGAGCACTGCCTCCCGGCCTCCGCGTGCCTCCAGGAACTGGAACAGCTTGCTGTAAGCAGGAATGAAGTCGGTGCAGGAAATCACTGGGGGCTCCGGTAGAAGCGTACCACGCTACCGCCTGATGACTCATCGTACGCAAGCACCTGCACCTTGAACGGCGTTCCCCGGCAAATGGCTTCGTACACGGCCCTCGTAGTCTCCGAGAACAGCCTCGCTACCGGGTAGCCATGCCGGCGCATGTGGGCTACCGCCGGGCAGGCCTCCACTTCCAGGAGCAGTTCGTCATCAGAGCAGGTCAACTGAATCTTTCCGCTTTCCAGCTGGTACATGTGCGCCAGGTGATCTCTGATGGCGACTAGTCCCTCCAGCCGCAGTGCCGCAGTAAGCGGGGCATAATAGGCAGCGGCGAACTCGCCTAGGTAGTCGCGCACGGCCTGCGCGCCGTAGCGCTGATGCAAATACTCGATGCCGGCGCTCAAGGCACCGTGGAAATCCTTGTGCAGGTACTCATTGTCGGCGGCTGTCCGCCGCGACACCTGCTTAGCCACCCAAGTCTCGTCGTTCCGGGAATAGCATGTCAGCGTCCTGCTTCATCACATGCTTGATGGCTCTGACGCAACTCTCTGTGATCGGGTAGTCCAGGTGACTGCGGCTTGTCGAGAAGATGCCCATCTCCACAAGCAGGCGCTTCAGCCCTGACATCCAGCACGCGATTCCCTTCCCGCCGTAGACCGCGTACATCATCCGGTTCATCCGCCGCTGCAGGCGTTCGGCCGATCTCACGTCGCCTTTCGCCATCGCCTGAATGATCATCCCTGCCAGGTAGCCGTTGAAGATGCCGCCGCCGAGCAGCAAGCCGTTATAGCCCGCAGCCAGGCATGTGACGCAGTCGAACTCGTAACCGTTGAGGAGCCGGAGCCTAGGTCGCTTGCGCCGCGCGTCTAGGGCAATCTTCATCCGGCTCGGCTGCGCCGAGCTATCCTTCACCAACATGACCTTGCGCTCGGCGTAGATGTGCCTCAGCACGGGATCCGAAACCACCACCGAACTGGCCGCGCCCCGGTCATAGATGCCGATCGGCAAGGGACTTTCTTGGATCGCCTGGCGATACACACGCAGGACCGCTTCGGGCGTCGCCTGGACCTGAAAGTAGGGGGGGGCGATGACAGCAATGTCAGCGCCGTCTTCTGCCGCAGCATGCGCGTTATCCAGTATGCGTGCAGCTGAGTTGTCGGTCACCTGCATGGCAACAAGCAGACGGCCCCGCGCGCACTTTGCCACCGCCTGAGTCAAGGCGCGCCGGTCGCGGTCTCGCATCCATGGCCCTTCGCCGCAGGTGCCCGCAACAAATAGGCCCTTCACGCCCAGCTGCAGATGATGTTCCACCAGGCGTACCACTGATTCGTGATCGATCTCCATCCGCTTAGTGAACGGCGTGGGGGTTGCCGACCATACACCGCACATCGCGGCGGGGTCAATACGCTGTGCCATCGCGATCCACTCCTTCTCGCCGACGCGCCCGCTTTGTTCGCGTCGGTAGTCAGGTCCCAATGCTAGCACACACGCGACCGTGCCGCGTTGCACAGAATGCTCGTGCTTTTGTACGGTTTGCCGCAGCCTTCGGGCCCGGCAGTGCACGGAGGAGCGATTCTTCTCAGACAGATGCTGGCGTATATCCTCAGCCTCTTCGGCTACGGCGTGCGCGCCTTCCTGATTTCCTCTGGCATCCAGGAGGTGCGCACCGCCTACCGGAGTCCCTGGCAGAATCCGTACATCGAGCGCTTCATCTGCACGCTCCGGCGGGAGCTGCTGGACCACGTGATCGTGCTGAACCAAGCGCGCCTGGCGCGGCTCCTCAAGGAGTTCATCGAGAACTACTACCACCCCGCGCGCCCTCATCAGGGGCTTGCCGGAGAAACGCCGCTGCCCCAACCTCCGCCGGGCGCAGGCGAACTCGTCTTCGTGCCGGTGGTGGGCGGACTCCATCACCGCTATTATCGGGCCGCCGCGTAGCGCGCACAGAACCCGTCATCAGTCAGCCGTCGCGAGTTGGAGGCCGGTGTGCCGTGGCCGCCTGGTGCGTCCCTTGCAATCTGGCGGCTTCCATCACCCCTACTCAACTCCCGCGGCTCGTTCCGCCATGGACCCGCGCCACTGATCGCGGCGCCAGGATGGAGTTTCCGGAGAGGACACCCGGGACTCGTATGCTCTGCCGGTCCACCACTCGTTGTCCCGTTTGCGCGGCCGGACCGCTCTCACATCCTCGCTTCTCACATCCATGGCACCCATCTCTGCGCAGAAACCGGTGGTAGAGTAGGCCGCCGGCGCACTACACCATTCTGCGTCCGAGGACGCTCGGGTCGTGTTTCCGGCGGCCCCTCTCCGAACCGTGCATGCGGTTCTCCCGCACACGGCTCTCCCCCGCA
>JBEKKD010000044.1:0-15185 GCA_050010895.1 Armatimonadota bacterium | reverse complement strand
GGGGCTGTCGCACGCGGACGCCGATCCGAAGATCGTGGAAGAGCTGGATCGCCGCGGCGCGCTGATGAAGGCGGGGCCGTATCGCCACTCGTACCCGCACTGCTGGCGATGCGAGTCGCCGGTGGTCTTTCGGGCGACGAAGCAGTGGTTCGTGGACCTGGAGCCATTCACTCAGGCCGCCCTGGAGGTGGTGGACCGGACCACGTGGGTTCCCCCGTGGGGGCGCGAGCGCATACGCGGGATGATCGCCGAGCGACCGGACTGGTGCATCTCCCGGCAGCGCGCCTGGGGCATCCCAATCCCGACGCTTTACTGCGTTGACTGTGGGCATGAGCTGCTAAGTACCGGGGTGATCGACCGCGCGGTCGAACTCGTCGCCGAGCATGGCGGGGATATCTGGTTCACGACGCCGATCGAGAACCTGGCGCCGTCCGGCACTGTCTGCTCGCAATGCGGGGGCGGCCGCTTCCGCCGGGAGAGCGACATTTTCGATGTTTGGTTTGAGTCCGGGTCCAGCCACGCGGCAGTCCTGTTGACTCGGCCGGAGCTGCGTTGGCCGTCCGATCTTTACCTGGAAGGTCACGACCAGTACCGCGGCTGGTTCCAGCTTTCGCTTTGGAACTCGCTGATCACCCGCGGCCGGGCGCCCTACGACACTGTGCTGACCAACGGTTTTGTACTCGACGCGACCGGCCGGAAGATGTCGAAGAGGCTCGGGAACGCGATAGACCCGCAGGAGGTGGTCAAGGAGTTCGGCGCCGAGATCCTGCGGCTCTGGGTTTCCTACGTCGATTTCAAGGAAGACATACCCACCGGTCACGACATCTTCGACCAAGTCGTAGACGGCTACCGGCGGCTGCGCAACACGCTGCGGTTCATGCTGGCGAACCTCCAGGATTTCGACCCGGCGAAGGACGCGGTTCCCCGGTCGGAGATGCCGGAGGTGGATCGCTGGATCCTGACGCGCCTGGGACGGCTCGTAGAGCGGCTCACGCAGGCCTACGAGACATTTGAGTTCCACCAGGTGTACTATCGAGTGCACGAATTCTGCGCGGTCGATTTGAGCCAAATCTATCTTGACCTGCTCAAGGACAGACTGTATACTTACGCCTCTTTCAGCAAGGCTCGGAGATCGGCTCAGACAGCTCTGTGGGCGCTCACGACGGCTCTGGCGAGGGTACTGACCCCGGTGATGAGCCATACGACGGAGGAAGTGTGGCAGCATCTTCCGGCGTGGGAGGGGAAAGAACCCACCATCCAGTTGAGCGGCTGGCCCGAGAGCGCGGGATGGCTGGATGAGGAGCTCGAGGGTCGTTGGGAACGCGAGATCGTTCCGTATTTCGATCTCGCCGACCGGGCGGTGGACGATCTGCGGCAGCGCGGCGTCGTGAAGCAGCCCCTGGAGACCGAACTGGTCGTCTACTCGCCAAAGGAGCGCTGGGAGGCGATTCTCAGGGCTCTGGGCGAGGACGATCTAGCGGCGGCGAACGGGGTGTCGCGGGTGAGCTACGGCGGGGAGACGGCCGACGCGGCCGCCGATGCGTTCCCGGCGGACTCGGGCGCGCCGATGCGGATAGCGGGCCGACCGATGGAGGCGCCAAAGTGCCAGCGGTGCTGGCGCCGACAGGCGTCGGTCGGGCAGGACGCAGAACATCCACAATTGTGCGGCCGTTGTGTGGAATATCTGCCGAAGTAGTGGTATCTGGCGTTTCCGGGAGTCGCGGCAGTGTGCGCGGTGGGCAGGTTCCACAGGGGTTTCCGGCGTCGGCGCAGTAGCCGCGAGCAGGACATTGTTTGGTTTCTCGACGTTGCCACTAAGGTACAATAACGCGACGCCGACAGTGTGAGTATGCGGCTGATCTGAT
The DNA here is from genome assembly GCA_050010895.1 of Armatimonadota bacterium. GTDB lineage: Bacteria > Armatimonadota > Hebobacteria > Hebobacterales > Hebobacteraceae > JBEKKD01. The sequence continues at coordinate 13,320 of JBEKKD010000044.1, read as the reverse complement.
CTGGCATAGCCTGCAGAGTTGACATAGAAGGAAGGCGCGGTATGGCCGTGAGAGTTGCGGTAAAAAGCAAAACGACGAAGAAGGCGCAGACAAAGCCCGTGGTGCGTGCGGTCGAGGTCAAGAAGGTCGGCAGGAAAACCAACCTCAAGGACCTGGAGAAGTATCGGGTTCGCCTGACGCAGGAGAAAGAGCGGCTCGAGGTTGAGCTGCAGGAGATAGAGGACCGTACAGCTCGGATCAGCGAGAACGAGCGGGCGAACGAGCTCTCCGCGTACGAGGATCATCCGGCGGACCTCGACTCGGAGACGTTCGAGCGAGAGAAAGACCTGGCGATCGGCGAGAGCGTCGAAGGCCTGCTGAATCAGGTACTGATCGCGCTCGAGAAGGTGGATCGGGGCACGTACGGGATCTGTGACGCCTGCAACCGACCGATCAAGAAGGCGCGCCTGAACGCGCTGCCGTTCGCGACTCTCTGCGTCGAGTGCCAGGACCGGATAGAGCAGTAGACATGAGGGCGCCCGCCAGAGAGCGGCGCCCTCGCATCGCGTTCGTCTCAGCCGCCGCACTGACGCTCGCCCTGGATCAGGTGACCAAGGCCCTGGTGAGCGCATCGCTCGGGCGTTCCGTTCCCCGGCCGCTGTTCGGCACCCCGGTTGCCTTCACCCTCACGCACAATGCCGGCTCGGCGTTCGGCCTGCTTCTGCCGCCGTGGCTGCTCATCGCGACCGGAGGCGTTGCGTGCGCGGCGATTCTGTGGTATGTCATGGCGGGACCGGGCCTGGCTCGGCAGCCCTGGCTGGGGGTTACCCTCGGACTGGTTTTCGGGGGCTCCGCGGGGAATCTTCTGGACCGGATCGGAAGCGGAGGAGTGACGGACTTCATTGACCTTCGCATCTGGCCGGTGTTCAACGTCGCAGACATCGCCATCACGGCGGGATTCGCACTGCTCGCCATCCGGCTACTGAAAGGCCGGGGTTAGAGGTCTGACGTGCACCCAGTACTGTTTCACATAGGACCGGTGGCGGTCCACAGTTACGGCACCTTGTTGATGCTGGGGTTCATCGCCGGCATTCTGCTGTGCGGCCGCGAGGCGAAGCGGCTGAGACTGCCCGACGAACTCGCGGTGGACCTGGGGCTGTGGGTGCTGGTGGGATCGATCATCGGGGCGCGGGGCCTGTTTGTGGCGCTGAACTGGGGTGACTTCGCGGCTCGGCCGCAGGAGGCGCTGTTCGTGTGGCAGACCGGCGGGCTGTCGTTCCATGGCGGCCTGCTGGGCGGCATCGTCGCCGCGCTCCTGCTGGGATGGCGGCGGAAGATCTCTTTCTGGTCGATCGCGGACATGGCGGCGCCTGGGATCGCGCTCGGGTACGCAATCGCGCGCATCGGGTGCTTTCTGAATGGGTGCTGCTACGGGGCGCCGACCTCTCCTCGCTGGGCGTTCCTGGGCGTGCGCTTTCCTCTCTTCCCCGATTCGAACATCATGACCGAACCCAGCCACCCGACGCAGATCTACTCGGCGCTGGGCAGCCTTCTGATCATGGCCGTGCTGCTAAGGGCGCGGCCGCGGCTCCCCGCTCGCGGCCAGCTTTTCCTATTGTATTTGACCCTCTATTCCGTGCTGCGATCGGCCGTCGAGGTGCTGCGCCGCGGCTACACCGCGCAGGTGGCGTTCGATGGCGTCACGCAGGCCCAGGTGCTCAGCGCCGTCCTCTTCGTGGCCGCGATCTGCGGCATCGTATGGCTCGGCCGGAAGGGCGTGCGCGAGCCATCGGAGGGGCGGAAGGGGGCCGTGTGAATGATGCGGTCACCGTCTTCGAGGTGGAGTTGCACGAGGCGGGCATGCGGCTCGACGCGCTCATCGCCGCGCGCAGCCCAGGCATCACGCGCTCCCAGGCGGAGAGACTGGTCAAGTCGGGCGGTGTGAGCGTGGACGGCAGGCCGGCTCCGCCAGGCCGCCGAGTCGAATCCGGGGAGAAGGTGCAATTCGCATTCCCGGCTGCCGATGCCACACCAGCGCCGCCCCCCCCGGCGCTCGCCGTTATCTTCGAGGACGACAGCCTGGTCGTCATCAGCAAGCCTCAGGGACTGGTCGTTCACCCGGCGCCGGGGCATCTCAGTGGCACGCTGGTCGACGCGCTGCTCGCCCGCTATCCGGCCATGCGATCGGTGGGTCAGGTGGGGCGACAGGGCATCGTGCACAGGCTCGACCGCGATACCTCCGGCCTGATGGTGGTCGCGAAGACGGAAGAGGCGTACGGTGAGCTTGCGCGGCAGGTTCGCGAGCGCGAAGTCGAGCGGCGCTACCTCGCCCTGGTGTGGGGCCTGCTCGAAGAGGACTTCCTGTGGATCGAGGTCCCGATCGCGAGGAGACTTCGCGGTCCAGCGCGAATGGTTGCGGTGCCAAGGCCGGACGCAGACCGGAAGGTCAAGTCGGCGCGCACGGAGGTGAGAGCGCTCGAGCGATTCACCTCGATGGCCCTGGTGGAAGCGCGGATCGCGACGGGGAGAACGCACCAGATACGCGTTCACCTGTCGCACGAGGGCCACGCCGTGGTCGGAGACCCCGTCTACGGGCGCCGACAGGCGAAGCAGGAGAAACTGAGCCTGGATGCGGAGATGGCATCGCTGGTGGAGGCGCTGCCGGGACAGGCGCTGCACGCGCAGACGCTTTCCTTCCGTCACCCGGTGACCGCGCAGACGATGACCTTCTCGGTCCCGCCGCCGGCGGCGATGGCCAATCTGCTTGCGAGGCTGAGAAGGACTGGGGCGGCCTGACGGGCAATCTGTTGGCGAGGCGCGTCCAGTCGTTCCGGGGCTGAACCCCCGAAACACCAGACACCGATCTGTTGGCGAGGCGGAAGAGGTAAGGCCGCCGGCTGTGCAGTATGGGTTGCAGGACGGTTTCGGGGCAGCGGCGCCACATGCGGCGGCGTCGCTCGGCGAGCACAAGCGAACGTCGCGCCGCGACATCAGAGGAGGCGACCAGTGTATCCCGGCGATCTGTATTACAGCGAGAGCCATCAGTGGGCCCGCGTAGAGAACGGGACGGCCACCGTCGGCATTACGCACTACGCGCAAGAACAGCTTGGCGACGTGGTCTACGTGGAGTTGCCTCGTGCGGACGATGAAGCGCACCGCGGCGAGCCCCTGGGCAGCGTCGAGTCGGTGAAGGCCGTCGCCGATGTCAACTCGCCGGTGACCGGCCGCGTGGCCGAAGTCAACACGACGCTGGACGACGAGCCCGAGCGCATCAATCAGGACTGCTACGGCGAAGGCTGGCTGGCGAAGATAGACCTGTCGGACCCGGCGGAGATCAGGTCCTTGATGAACGCGCAGCAGTACGTGCAGTTCGTGAAGCAGCTCACCGATCAGAAGGCCGGCTGAGGCGTTCTCAACGGCTTTGAGTCGAAATTGGAACGGGCGGAGCCGGTCGGCTCCGCCCGCTGGTTTCTGTACCCCCTGGCCCCCTTTATTCGATGCTGATCTTCCTGGGCGTGGCCGCCTTCGCGCGTTCGCTCTTCGGCAGATGAACCTCCAGGAGGCCATCCTTGAAGCTGGCATTCACCTGATCCGTCAGCACTTCGGCGGGCAGCGGGATCGATCGCTCGAACCGGCCCCAGACGCGCTCCCGGCGATGCAGCGTGCCTTCCTTGTATTCCCGCTCCTCCTGCATATCCGCGGACAGGTACAACTGCTCGGGCATGACTTCGAGCTGGATCTTGTCCCTGTCGATGCCAGGCAACTCGGCCTTGAGGATCACTTCCTGCTCGGTTTCGACGAGATCGACCGAAGGAATTCGGATTCCTTCCTCCGGCTCACGCTCCCATCGGACCAGCGGCTGACCGAACAGGTCGCTGAATAGATGGTCCATATCCCGTTGCATCCGCACTAGCCCCCGCAGGGGATCCCAACGCATTATGCTGGACATGTGTCTCACCCTCCTGTGTCCGGTTTACGTCTAGATCATACCCGGCATGAGTGCCTATCCATCAACTCTCATTAGTCAGTATTTGTTCTGTCAGGGTGACAAGGCCTCAGGCCGGTATGGTGTCAGAACGCGCTACAGCACACGTCAGAGGAATTTTCGGCGATGTCCCGCCCGGCCGCGCAGAGGAACTTCTGTCCCGCCGAGAGAAGGCATCGGGACAAGGAGAACGCCTGTGCCATCGGAGACAGCCACCCGACTGATCGTGACCTCGGCGGCCGGGCTCGAGGGGGAGGCGAGACGGGAGTTGCGTCGGATTCTGCCCGACGCTTCGTTCCGGCCTCTATTCCTGAAGGGCAACCTGCTCGCCGTCACGGCGGCCGCTGAGGGCGATGCTGTTCGGCGGATTGCGGAGGCGGATACGACGGTTGTCGCCTCCGTGTCTCCCGTCCAGCGCCAAGTGACAGTGCCGACCGAGCGCACCTCGTTCGCCGAGATCGCCGCGACCGCCTCGGAGATCGGCCGGATACAGCCGGGGGAGACGTTCATCGTTCGCTGCCAGCGCCGCGGTACCCACGAATGGCAGGCGCGGGAGTTTGAGAAGGCGGTGGCGGCGGCACTGGAGCGGCTCACGGGTGGCGTGGGAGAATACACCGCGCAGACGGACTGGCACGTCACGGTGCAGGTTTTTCAGGATCAGGGCTTCGTCGGCGTGAACCGGCCCGGCGACATGCTGCGGAAGGAGCTTCACCGCCAGCGGAAATACGCGCCGGGGGAGCGCCCGCTGAACCGCGCTCAGTGGAAGCTGCGCGAGGCGTTGGATGAGTTTGCAATCGAGCTGCCCGCGGCCGGACGCGCTCTCGACCTCGGCTCAGCGCCTGGGGGGTGGGCGGTGGTGCTGGCGGAGCGAGCCGCGGAGGTGGTGGCCGTGGACCCGGCGGAGCTTGACGTGGAAGTGGGGAAGCTGCCGAATGTGCGCCACCTGCGGTTCCGCGCCGAGATGCTGCTCGAAGACCCAGGGCGGTGGGGGGAGTTCGACATCATGACATCGGACATGAACCGGGATCCGGCGGAGGTGGCAGACCTGATGTGTCAGCTTTCCTCGCTGCTGAGGCCGGGCGCGCCCGCGATCATGACTATCAAGTACGTGACGCCGAAGAGACGGAAGCACGAGCAGGAAGCTGCGAGCCATCTGGCCCGCGAATTCGAGCAGATCCGGATCCGCCGGCTGCCCCACAACGCGCGAGAGACGACGGTGGCGATGCGGCGAAGAGGGGCTATGAGCTGAGCGCCGAAAGTAGGCGCGGCCTGGTTGACGGCACTGCTATCCAAAGACGAGGGAGGACTCGATGGCGAAGAAGGTACGGATCGGCGTGATCGGTGCGGGTGCGATCGGCCCGGCACACATAAGGGGATACATGGCTGCGGCGGATGCGGAGATCGCCGCGGTCTGCGATGCAGATCGCGGCCGCGCTCAGGCGGCCGCGAAGGAGTTCGGCATCCCGAACGTCTATGTGGACCACCGCAAGATGCTGGCGGCGGACGTGGTGGATGCGGTCTCGGTCTGCACTCCCAACAATACGCACATGGGCCTCTCGATCGACGCGCTGAATGCGAAGAAGCACGTTCTGTGCGAGAAGCCGATTGCGATGGACGGCAAGGAGGCGCGCCGCATGGTGGAGGCGGCGAAGCGCGCCGGCCGCATCCTGATGACCGCGCAGTCGATGCGTTACAGCGGCAATGCGCAGTTCCTGAAGCGCACGGTCGAGAGCGGCCGCCTCGGGGACATCTACTACGCGAAAGCGGCTATCTTCCGGCGGACGGGCATCCCGCGAGGCTGGTTCCAGGACAAGAAGCAGTCCGGCGGCGGCCCGATCGTCGATCTGGGCGTCCATATGCTGGACGTGATGTGGTGGATGATGGGCATGCCGAAGCCCGTCCTCGCCCTGGGCGCGACCTTCGATCACCTGGGCACGGCGGGGCAGGGCATGGGGGGCTGGGGCGTTGGCTACAAGCCGGGCAAGTTCAGCGTCGAGGACCTTGGTGTCGCGCTGATCCGGTTCGCCGACGGCCGAGCGGTGGGTGTCGAGGTCTCGTGGGCGACGCACACCGCGGATGCGTTCTTCGTCCGCCTGTTCGGCACCAAGGGCGGCGCGGAATTGTTCCCGGACCTGAGACTGTTCGAGATGGCCGGCGGCACCAAGATGGACGTCACCCCGCATCCTCCTCAGACCGATGGCTATGCCGGGGAGACGGAGCATTTCGTCTCGTGCATCCTGAAGGGCCAGCAGCCGCTCTCCCCTGGTTCCCAGTCCGTCGTCATCATGGACATGCTGGATGCGATCTACAAGTCTGCCGCGACCGGCAAAGCGGTTCCGGTCAGGGGGAAGTAGCTTTCGGACATCGCGAAGGCAGATATGTGGGAACGACGGCGTCCGTCAGCCGACGGGTGCCGTCTGTGTTTGGGCCGTGACAGTCGGCGCGTCCACGCCACTGCCAATGGTGGTGGTGCTCTCTGCAGCACTGGGGGGGATGGCAACGGAGGGGCGTCGGCAGTGAAGTACCGACGCAACGTGCCCGAAGGAAGCATCGCTAGGCGGCGCGGCAGGCGGCGGCGCGTTTGACGGGTGGCGGCGGCCAGAGGTATGATGGCGAACCTCCCGAGCAGGAGGGGTGCTGTGAGGCATCTCTGGGCTCCCTGGCGAATGGGTTACGTGACGACCGCGACCGGACAATCAAAGGGCTGCATATTCTGCGACAAGCCCGCCGCGAACGATGATGAGTCCAACCAGATCCTCTATCGCGGCGACTCCGTCTTTATCATGATGAACGCGTTCCCGTACAACTCGGGGCACCTGCTGGTCGCGCCGTACCGGCATATTTCGGATCCCCTGGAGATGACGCCGCAGGAATCGAGCGAACTGCTGTATGGCGTTCGAGTCGGCATGACCGCGCTCAACGGGGCGCTGCGGCCGGAGGGCTACAATATCGGCGTCAATATCGGAAAGGTGTCCGGCGCGGGGTACGCGGATCATCTGCACCTGCACCTAGTGCCGCGATGGGCTGGAGACACGAATTTCATGGCAGTGGCGGCCGAGACCCGAGTCGTTCCGGAAACGCTGCACGACACCTATCGGCGGCTGAAGAAGGCGATGGATCAGCAGCAGAACGCCTCGGGGGGGTAGCGCCCCGGCTCAGGGATCGCAGGAGTGGGGATCGGGAATGGTGGGTGATGTCAAGACGGCATGGGACACGATGCGGAATAGCATTCCGCTCTCCCTGCTGGACATAATCCTGGTAGCCATCACCATTTACTACGTGCTCCGCCTGCTGCGCGGGACCCGTGCGATTCAGCTCATCAAGGGACTGCTGGTTCTCGGCGTCCTGATCGTCTTCGCCGGCGGATTGAAGCTCGCCGCGTTCAACTGGTTGCTGCGGCAGGCGCTGCTGCCCGGCGTGATCGCCCTCATCATCCTCTTCCAGCCCGAGCTGCGCCTGGCGCTGGAGCAGATCGGCCGCGGTCACATCATCGGCGCCGGCCTCACGTCGTTGAGACGAGAACAGATCACGCGCCTCGTGGACGAGCTCGTGCAGAGCGCGAGCCGACTGTCGCGGGAGCGAATCGGCGGGCTGATCGTGATCGAGCGCGAGGTGGGTTTGAACGATGTCGTTCAGACTGGCAGGCGACTCGAAGCGATCGCCTCCGCGGATCTGCTGCGCACGGTGTTCCATCCAGGGACCCCCCTGCACGATCTCGCCACCGTCGTGAGGGGCGACCGCGTGGTGGCCGCGGGCTGCCTGCTGCCGCTGACGGAGCGGCGGGATGTGCGAGGGCTATTAGGGACCAGACACCGCGCCGCGCTCGGGCTCAGCGAGACGACGGATGCGGTCGTGATCGTGGTGTCGGAGGAGACGGGGGCGATCTCGCTGGCGGTGGACGGGAAGCTGTTCAGCGGACTCACCGCCGAAGTGCTGAGGCAGCGCCTGCTGAGCATTCTGGCGCCGGCTCCGCGTGTCTCGCGGCTGAGGCTGGGGAGGCGGACGAGTGCTGTATAGGAACCTCCCGCTGAAGCTCGCCGCCGTGGGCCTGGCCATCTTCCTCTGGTTCTGGGTGACGATCGCCGAGCAGGGGGTGAGCCCGTCCGGTGACCTGCGCATCAGAACCACCGGCGTCTCGACAGTTTCGGCGCGACTAGTTCCGGTGATGCTGGAGACGAAGGGGGCGCTGCCTCCGACGCTGGCACTCCAGTCCGCCCAGTTGGACCCGCCTATGGTGACCATCGTGGGGTCGTCGCTTCGCCTCGGTGAGCTGACGCTCGTCCGAACCGAGGAACTGGACCTGAGCCGCGTCTCCGGGGATACCGAGACACATCTGCGGCTCGTTGTCCCGAAGGGGTTTCAGGTGCCGAACACCGGGACGGTGAAGCTGACTCTGCGCGTCTCGGGCCAGCCAGAGGCCGGGCGGCAGCAGGATCCCGACCCGGCGGCCAGGTGAACGGATCTCCAGACGTTCGCCCAGCGAAGTAGCATGGGGCGAACGTCTCCCATTACGTCACCTTCGACCCCTTCGGCAGCGGCCGCTCCGGCGAGACCAGAGTGATGCTCTGATCTTCACCTTTCACCCAGCCGGCAAGCACCATTCCCTCTGATCGCACTCCGCGGATCGTCGCCGGTTCCAAGTTCGCAACTACGACGACGCGCTTTCCGGGCAGCTCCTCAGGCCTGTAGGACAGCGCGATGCCCGCGACCATAGTGCGCACCTCGCCGCCGATATCCACGGTGAGCTTGAGCAGCTTGTCGGCGCCGGGCACAGACTCCGCGCTCAGCACCTCCCCAATTCTGAGGTCGATCCTCTGGAACTCCTTGATCGACACCAGCGCCTTCTCCGGCTGCTTCTCCATTGGCTTCTCTCCTGTCTTCGGGGCCGCGGGCTGCCGAGCTTCCAGGCGCGGGAACAGGGGCGACGGCTCGCCAATCCGGAGGCCCTGTGGCAGCAGGCCCCACTGGGTGGCCTGGTCCCATTTCCGCTCCCAGCCCACCAGCCCGAGCTGTTTTTCGATATCGCCGGCGGTGTCCGGCATGGTCGGCGCGATCAGCACCGCGGCGATGCGGATCGCCTCGGCCGCGGAGTAGAGCACGCGATCGAGCGCCTCCTGGTCACCCGTCTTCGCCAGCGACCATGGCGCCTGGTGATCGACGTATCGATTGGCGGTCGCCAGGAAGACCCAGATCGCTTTCAGCCCGTCGCTGAACTGGAGCGTCTTCAGCGCGCTCTCCCAGCCTTCCACCGCCGTCTTCGCGGCTTCGGCCAGCTCCGGGGCGGGCGGGGACGGCTGCGGGAGGACGCCTTTCCGGTATTTTCCGATCATGGTGAGAACCCGGTGCAGCAGGTTCCCGAGATCGTTTCCCAGGTCATCCTGATAGCGCCGCAGCAGCGCCTCGACCGAGAACTCCCCATCGGGCCCGAATGGAATCTCCCTGAGCATGTAGTAGCGAAGGGCGTCCACGGCGCGCTGCTCGGAGCAGCCGGTCTCCTTCACGATCTCCTGGAGCACCGGCTCCGGCCGCGGCATCTTGCCGCCGGCCGACTTCGAGATCTTCTTCCCGCCCACGGTCCAGTAGCCGTGGGCCGCCACCTGTTTCGGCGGCTCCATCCCCAGTGACAGGAGCGCGGCCGGCCAGAAGGTCGCGTGGAAGCGAGTGAAGATCTCCTTCGCCATCACGTGCACGTCCGCGGGCCAGAGCCGCTGGAAGCGCGCCATGTCATGCGGATACCCGGCGCAGGTCACGTAATTGATGAGCGCGTCGGCCCACACATAGACGACCAGCCCGTCGGAGTTTGGGATCGATGGCGGCAGGGGAATGCCCCAGGTTCCCCGGCGCGTCACGCACACGTCGCGCAGGCCTCCCCGGATGAAGCTCACTACCTCGTTCTTGCGGAACTCGGGGATCAACCAGTTCGGGGTCTCTTCTATGCGCCGGAGCAGCCGGTCGCCGTACTTCGAGAAGCGGAAGAAGTAGGCCGGTTCGCTCACCCACTCGACCGGCTTCCCACACTCCGGGTTGGGGCAGTGGCCCTGGACGAGTTCGGCCTCGGCAAAGAAGGTCTCATCGGAGACGCAATACCAGCCCTCGTAGGCTCCTTGGTAGAGATCGCCGTTCCGGTAGAGCGCCTCCATGAAGGCCTGCACCGCGCGGTGATGGCGCGGCTCCGAGGTCTGGATGAAGTCATCATAGCTGATGTTGAGCCGGCGCCACTCCTCCCGGTAGATGCTCGCCATTCGGTCCACATACGCCTTGGGTGCGATCCCCTGCTGTTCGGCGACGCGCAGGACCTTCAGAGCGTGTTCGTCCGTGCCGGTCGTGAGCAATACGTCATCGCCGCGCGAGCGGTGGTAGCGCGCCAGCACGTCACACATGATGGTGGTCGATGCGCTCCCGACCGTCGGGGCATCGTTGACGTAGTAGATCGGCGTGGTGACGTAGAACTTCACCCGGAACGCTCCTGTGGGAGTTGGGGCGGGGAGATCAGTGGCAGTGAGCGCAGTTCCCGCCGCTGCAGGTGCTGCAACTGGAGCCGGATAGAGCGCGGTTGGTAGTCCCGCCTGCGACCCTCGCCGAGCACACGGACATGATGCGGCTCAGCTTTCGCCCGCCGCACGTCGGACATACCATGCCCTTGCCGTTCGTGCCAACACGGCAGAGGCACTGCATCACTTTCCGGCACTTCTCGCAGCGAAACTCGTAGAGGGGCATGCTTCTCCCTCGGGATATCAGTCTAGGGCTAATATAGCATCGGCGCGCGGATTCGACAAGGCGCGGGCTGTCAGTCCATCATATCCGCGGCGCGCATCCTGAATGCCATCGGGGGGCAGGCCTGGATCGAGTGCAGTCGCCCGTGTTGGAGCAGTCTCCTTTCGGCCGACTTTACGGACTGGGAGTCGACCGCGCAGTCGCCGAGGATGATAGCCGGGCACGGCACTTCGGCCGGGAGCTTCGGGTCCCGCCCAACGATCACGCTCAGTGGATGCTGCTCGTCCAGCAAGCCCTCTTTCTTGAGCCGGTCCAGGCCGCGGCGGACGTAGTACGAGCAGGAGCGGCAGTAGTCGCCTGCGAAGATTCGCAGGCCAGGGAACTTCTCCTCCGATAGCTCCACATCCGGCCGCTCAAACGGCCGGCGCACGGATTCGATGGTCTCGCCCACGACCTCTATCTTCGAGAGGTCCGCCTCGCCGAGTCCCGCCTGACCTGCGATGCGCGTGGTGTCCACTTCCGATGGATCCAGTCCCATGATCGCGCCCGCGACGGCGTCCAAGGCGACGGCGTCCCGGGACGCCACGATCAGACCCATCTCCACCGGCCGCCCCTCGGCCGCGTGGTCAGCCTCCTGCCCCACCAGGCCATCCAGGATGTTGAGGTCCGGCTTGCGCACGCGAAGGATATCGGTGAGCTTGCGCGCCAGCGCGTACTCGCGGTAGCAGTGCTGGAAGATCTTGTCGTGATCGGAGATGACGCCGTGCAGGTTCTTTATGGCCAGCGTCACGAGGGTGAGGCTGTGGATCTTCATCACCGGGAGGTTGATCAGCACGTCGGCCTCAAGGATCGTCCGCGGGACGTGGGCAGTCCGCAGCAAGTCGGCCCCCGGCACGGTCACTTCGCGGAACGTGTCGTCCTCGAGATAGACGGCGTCGAAGCCCGCGTCATGCACGGCCTGCGCCATTCCCGTGACGAGGAAGCACTCGGCGGTGGTGTTGTGATCTGTGCGGTAGCGGGCGGTAGAGACGCTGCGCCCCTCCGCAACGACGATCTTTCCCGCGCCGGCCTCCCTTGCGAGCTGTCCGACCGCAACGACCACTCTCGGATCAGTGGTCGTGGGCGCAGGCCGCGGACAGAATACATTCGGCTTCAGGACGACAGTCTGGCCCCGCTTGATCAGCTCGCGCAGATCACAGACCCGGGTTATGGCGCCCTCAACGGCTTCCCGAATGGCATCGAAGTCACCCAAGGAACGAGTTCGAACGACTGACACTGATGACATCGCACCTGCCTTATGTAGATAAGCCGCACGCCCTCTATGCGTTCAGCTTTGCAATGACCGCCTCCGCCATCTCCTTCGTGCCAACCGCGGTCGGGTCATCGCGATTCGGTTTCAGATCGTACGTCACCGACTTGCCCTCAGCAACGACGGCGGCGACGGCGTTCTCGACGCGGTCTCCGGCCTCTCGCTCGCCGAGGTGGCGAAGCATCAGCGCCCCGGAGAGGATGAGCGCGGTCGGGTTGACCTTGTTCAGGCCCGCGTACTTTGGCGCGGAACCGTGAATCGCCTCGAAGAGCCCGATCTCGTCTCCCAGGTTCGCGCCAGGGGCGACGCCCAGCCCGCCGACGAGCCCCGCGCAGAGATCCGAGAGGATGTCGCCGTAGAGATTGGGCATCACCATCACGTCATAGAGCTCGGGCTTCTGCACGAGCTGCATGCACATGGCGTCGACCAACCACTCGTCGTATTCGACTCTGCCATCGTACTTCTTCGCCACGTCACGCGCGGTCCGGAAGAACAGCCCGTCGGTGGCCTTCATAATGTTATCTTTGGCGACGGCGGTCACCTTGCGGCGTTTGTTCGCGATCGCGTACTGGAAGGCGAAGTCAACGACCCGGGCAGAGGCGAACGCGGAGATCGGCTTCACGGAGATGGCGGCGTCGTCGCGAATGCGGCCCTTCGAGAGCGCGATGATCTCGCGCGCCTCCGCGGAGCCCTCGGCGAACTCGACGCCAGCGTAGAGGTCCTCCGTGTTCTCGCGCACCATGACGACGTCGACGCGGTCGAAGCGGCTGCGAACGCCGGGGTAGAGCTTGCAGGGGCGGAGGCAGGCGAAGAGGTCAAGCTCCTTGCGGAGCGCCACGTTGACCGACCGCATCCCGCCGCCACGAGGGGTGGTCAGCGGGCCCTTCAGCGCCACCTTGTTGCGCCGGATGGACTCCAGCACGCGCTCGGGGAGCGGCGTCCCCTCCTTCTCCATCACGGCGAGCCCGGCGTGCTGAATCTCCCACTCGAACTTCGCCCCGCTGGCATCAATGACGCGACACGCGGCCTCGCTGATTTCGGTTCCGACGCCGTCGCCCGGGATCAGGGTGACGCGATGAGCCATACAACATGCCTCCAGGTGGTGTAGGTGCTAGTATAGCAGAAACGCGCGGAGCGCGCGTGCTCGGCGGGCGAGGCGAGGAATCCCGCCGTTTCGCGCACCAGAACGACGTGATCCCTCGCGGAGTTCACCCTGAGACCGGTATGCTAAGAGCGAGGAGAGGACGGACCCTCTCGTGCTGAATAGGGGAGTTGGTACCACACCCTAGAGGCGCGGGAGGATCCGCATGCGCAAGCATAGCACATCGGCTCG
>JBEKKD010000043.1:0-15211 GCA_050010895.1 Armatimonadota bacterium | reverse complement strand
CCGTGAATTGGCAGCATGCGATGCGCCCATTCCGGCGCCAGCTTGCCCTGCTTGCGATAGTGAGCGGGGGTACAGCCGCACTGTCTCAGGAAGTTGCGGTGCAAGTGGCTGGCGTCGGCAAATCCCTCTTCCCTGGCGATCACATCTACCGGGAGACTCGTCGTGAGCAAGCGATGTGCGGCGAACCCTATCCGTGAGCGGAGGTGGAATCTGCCGAAACTAATCCCCATCGCCTGCCGGAACATGAAGTGGAATCTGGAGACGCTCAGACTGCAGAGCCGCGCGGCGTCCTCAACACGCACCCGCTGATTCAGGTGCGGCTGGACGAGCCGCACCGCGGGCATGATCCGCTCCAGCACCTCGATTCGGGCGCCGGCGGACCGATCACTCTGCCCGGGCGCTTGCCAACTGCGGTTGAGCTCCACCAGCAGCCGGAGCAGTTCCAGTCTCACGATCACGTGCCAGGCCGGCCGCTCCTGCATCACCTCTCTCAACAGGCTTTGCGCGGTGTCCAGGACACGCTCTCGCATCTCCCGCGTCGTCACCCGAGGACGAAGCTCCGGGGGCGCCGCGAACATATCCATCCACGAGTGATCGGGAGAGATGGTCTGATCCACCGACTCCGGCAGGAATGTGAACACGAGTTGTGACGTCTCGCCCTTGGGGAGCCGCCAGGAATGAGGCTCCCACATCCCGCACAGCCACACGTCCCCGGCCCTGGCCACGAACCGGTGGCCGCCGATCACGAACTCCTCGGCATTCTCGAGCACGATCCCTAGTTCCAGGCCTCTGTGCATATGGGTCTGCAAGTCGCCTGGGCCGCGCAATCGCCCCGCGTAGAGACAGACCGGGAGCGCGGGGTTCAGCGGAGGCTTCAGTATTCCGCCGAGCGGCGGCCTCAGTGCCTTCCTAGGCGCAGCCATGGCAGTTCCCTCCGGCCTGATATTGAAACACGTTCCTCAGCAACGCAGGAGAATTGTACAAGAAATCGGGAGGTTGATGCAATGACGGATTTCACCAGTCCCAGTTATGATAGATGGTGCGGATCTGGCCGTCGGCCACGTGGTCTCAGGCCGCCAGTGGGACCGGCTCTCTGTCGGCCACGCAACTGTGAAAGGAGGTAATAAGCAGCGCATTCTTCCGTCAGGACTGCTGTCATCGAACGAGGAGGTGTCATGTCCGCGATGCGAAGGTCCAATGGGTTCACGCTGATTGAGTTGTTGGTCGTGATCGCGATCATCGCGATTCTTGCTGCCATGCTGTTCCCGGTGTTTGCGCGAGCGAGAGAGTCTGCGCGCAAGATTCAGTGTCTGTCGAATGTGAAGAACATCGCCATGGCGGCGCAGATGTATCTCAATGACTATGAGCGCTTTCCGCCATACGAGCACAGGCGGGAGGTGATATCGTTCGCCGAGACGTACGCCGGCCAGCCGAACAATACCTCCTGCAACGACCCACGCGCAACGGCCATGAACCCGTACCTGTCGTGGCCGGTATTGCTGGACGAGTACGTGAGAAATCGCGATGTATGGCAGTGCCCGAGTGCAAAGCTGGAAGGTGGCGCCCATTGGATCAATGGCGACCCGAACTGGTTCGCCCACATCCAGGCGATGCAGGGTAGCTGGGGTGGCTACGGCATATGGAGTCGTCCCTGCGCGGGGTTCGTCTACCCGAACGGGTGGGGCGGCACCGTCACCGATGGCGAAGTTGGCCTGGATGTCGCGGGTTCGTTCCAGTGGTCGATCATGTGTACGGATGGCAATCCGGAATGGGAGCCATTCGGCCGATCCCGTGAGCTGAACTTCTCGGCGATTCCTGACACGACGAAGTGGGTGGTCGTCGGTGACAGGTCGTCCGTCAACGGGTCACTGGAGAACTGGGCCGAGCAGTATGCCTTCCCGGATGTGTGCAGCCTCCGCTGCTTTGATGCGTGCCATCCGGACGGCCCATGCAGCGATGCGGCCTCGGCTGGATGCTACCTCACCTTTGCCGAATCGAAGGACCCGAATCAGCTCAAGGCCAAAGCGCGCCATCTGGGCGGCGTGAATCTTGGTTTTGCCGACGGGCACGCGGCCTGGTGGTCATCGCTCGCGCTCATGGCACAGGTGGGCCGCGGTGAGAACTGCGCTTCCGCGTGGGTGCTCCCCGAGAACGGCATTCAGCCGATCTACTACCAGGGCATCACAAGCTCCGACCCACAGCGCGTAGCCGCGTGCTCGTCCTGTCCCCCTTTGTTCTGAGGCCAGCGGCCTGATCGCGCGATGTACGCTGTCCGGGCAGGGCGCCTCATGCGGGCGCTCTGCCCACTTTCGATCGGCAAGGGAGAGCCGAGATGCCCAGCGCTAAAACCCCCGCGGTATTGTCGCAGTACACTGCGGCTGACCACCGTCGCCGGCTCGAGAACATCGGCGTCTGCGAGCGCGGCATCCGCTCCTGCATGCGCAGGCATCTTGTGACCAGCTACCTTCCCGGCCAGTGCGTCTATGGCCTGAAAGGCAGCAACCTGGAGCCCAGCGAGGAGGATGATCGCGCGCTTGCCCGTATGGCCAAGCAGGGTATTAGGCTCGTCCAGATCTGGAGCCGTTGGTGGCGCAATTGCTGGGGAGGCGACCCGATGTACCAGGCCGCCAATCCCGAGGGCCTGCGGCGCTTCATTGATCTGGTGCATAGTCACGGCCTGAAGATCATCCCCTACACCTCCACCAACTTCTTTGAGCGCACTGATCCCAACTTCCGGCCCGCGTGGGCGACACACCAGGAATACGACCTGGTGGAGAGCGACTATCATCTGGCTCACTGCTCCCCGGCCAGTCCCGGCTGGCGCGCCCACGTGCTCGCCGCCACGATCCGGGTGCTCGACGATTACGGCTTCGATGGCCTCTACAACGATATGGGCTATCACCGCCCCAGCGATATCGTGCGCTGGGGAAAGTACTACCTCCAGCAGCCGAAGGTGGCCGAGGATGAGGTGCTCGCCTTCGCGGAGGGCCCGACGTGCGATGGCGCGGCCGCCGATATGCTCGCCCTCATCTATGCGGAGGTAAAGCGGCGCGGCGGGATCTACAAGCTGCACAAGGAGGGCGTCGATCGCATCCACACCGGCCTAGAGGTCTACGACTACCTGTGGGTCGGCGAGGCGGTTACCGATGTCGAGTTCCTGCGGCGGACAACGAAGAACTACGAGCCCTACGTGATCCCTGAATTCTCGCGGAACTTCAGGCTCAAGAGTGAGGACGAGTTGTACCTGAACTCGATCCCGTACCTGCAGTTCCCCGTGTCTCGAACCGCCCAAACGGGAGGGACTCTCGAGGATCAGAGGCTGCATGCGGCCTGGCTGAAGCAGTACCTGCCGATGGTGGAAGAGGGGACGTGGGCCTGGCTCGACATAGGCGATTCCGACCTGTTCTTGGCACCGCTGCCCAAGGACGTCGTGGTCTCCGCCTTCGCCAACCGCGGCCTCTATCTCGTGCTTGCCAACTTCGGGCTGGCCCCAGTGGAGATCGTCACGCGTGACGAGTACGTCCCGGTCTTGAGGCCTGCGGCACAGCCCGCGAAGAGAACCATCTGGAAGCTGCCTCGTCGCTCGCTCCAGATCGTCAGGAAGGCAGTCTGAAATGGCACGCGCGTGCCTCATCGCAGCCTCCATCTTCCTCACAGGAGGGCTGAGCATGGTGACGGGTGCAGGAGTATCGCCGGAGCCGCCGCTGCCGCCGGTGACCTCAGAGTTACTCCGCGTGGAGGCACGGGGCGGCCGGGTGCTGCGCTGGGAAGGACTGGAGGATCTCACGAAGCCCGCGGCCCGGTGGAGCGGGAACGGCAGTTGGGAGATGCGCTACACACCGGCCGGCGGCGGTCGCGGCGCGTACTGGTTCACGCCCAAGGATCGCAAGGTGTACCCGATGATGGCGAGCGATGGGTCGCTCCACCTGCAGCCGAACCGCAGCTACATCATCTCGGTGTTGCTGTACACGGACTTTTCGCGCCCGAGTGAGGTGAATATGGGCGTTTGGAACTACCGAACCGGTGACGACCGCAGTTTCCAGTTCAACCTGAATGGGATACCGAATCACACCCAGGGATGGCGGCGCTGGGAATGGGAGTTCCCGGCCGATGTCCGCTGCGGTGAGGGCGCGCAGGCGCGGTTCTACTTCCAGCCCTACGACCTGCCCGAGGGGAGCATCGTCGCGGTCGCCGACATTGCCCTCATCGAACTGCCGGCGAAGCCGTTGCGGCCCTACGCGAAAGGCGAGGGGGTGACTTTCCGCGGCGGGCCGGGCAAGCTGCCCATGCGCATCGAGGAGGCCCAAGCGCGACCGGGGGCGGTCGAGGTGCGCACTACGGGCGCGCGCTACCGTTTCGACCTTTCCCGCGACATCATCGAGGCGGAGCAGATGCTGGAGCGGCGCCGGCCGATAGCCGTGTGGCATTCATCTTTACCTCTCGCAGGCCTCAAGATCCTCTCCACCCGGCCCACGGAATGCGTGCTCGCCAACGACCGCGTTACCTTCGGAGTGCAGTGCGACAGCCAGGTGATGGTCTCGCCACAGGCGTCGCTCACACTGACCCTGGAGAGCAAGCTCGGCGGAACGTGGAACCGCTTCATCGCCGGCCACCTGCTCGCCCTTGACGACTACGGCGGCCTGGCGGTGAACCCGGATATTCCTCTCGGCTCGGGCCGACTCCCGCGCACCAAGGTGCTGACCCCGAACCTGGACTTCATCGGGATCGAGAATGATATCGACTTCCTCAGCCGTGCCGCGCCCGGCTGGCAGATCGCCTGGCAGGTGGAGCCGGGCGAGCGGCTCGGCCTATCCGTTTTCCCGCCCCGTCCGTTCGACTGGGAGCAGTCCTTCCACACGAACTGGGCACTGACGTTCGAGGGCGTGACGACCGACCGCTACCCGGAATGGGGCAAGTACCTCGATATCGTGCTGCTGTGGGACTTCTGTCAGCGAAGCTGGGGGATGAGCTGGGGCCCGGAGTGGGTCCCGAATGACGAGCAGAACCTCCGGCAGCACGTCGCCGCCATCACGGCCGCGGGCATGCGCCCTATCATCTATATGAGCATGCACTTCTACTACAGCCGCAACCCTCAGGAGTACATCGACAACGTGCGTCGCTTCGCAACGAAGTATGGTCTGGAGGGCGTTTACTCGGATGGAGATCCGGCCCAGGAGTGGCTGGTGTCCTACGAGGAGATGCGCATGCTCCGGGAGCTGTTCCCGGACGGCCCGATCATCCTCCATACGACCGGCCAGCCCGGCGGCGGCGGCCCGCCGCTGTCGGAACCGGACATCTTCATCCCGGCCGTCGACACCTACGCCACGGCCACCTTCCGCGGAGAGTGGGTGCTCTCCAACGACGGGATTGGCTGGCCCTATCCGCGCTACATCTCCTCCCAGTTCCGGAAGGCCAACTGCATCGGCTTCCAGAAGGGCGACCGGTGGCAGGGCGTCTCCCAGGCCACCCAGGACCTGCTGAACCTTCGCTACAATGGACGGGCCTCCCACTGGTCCGGCCTGGAGCCGTCGGCCGAGTTTCGGGACCGCTACCTGCCGATGCTGCGCGAGCTGGAGAAGCTCTGGCAGGAGAAAGGCGACGGCCCGGAGTTCTATGAGCGGTATTACCGGCCGCGAGTCGAGTCGCTGACGCCGGACATCGTGGTGCCGGAAGATTCGCTGGCGCCGGGACGCCGCGCCGCGCCGTGGTGAGATGCGGGAGTGTCGGAGGTCGCCTCGGCGCCAGAGCTAGAGCTTCCGACCGCGCCAACTTCACTCACACTGGAAGCTGCCCCGTCGCTCGCTCCCAGATCATCAGCACAGGAATCTAACATGGCACGCGTAGGGCTTATCGCAGCCGCAGTCTTCCTGACCACCTGCCTTGCCCTCGGCATCTGCTGTGCTCAGTCTTCGGCAAAGGAAACTTCCATGACTACCGTTGAGGCGATCGCCGACCCATCTTTCGAGAACGATACGGGCCCCACACCCTCCGAATGGCAGCTCTCGCTCACGGACGGCGCCGATGGCCGCATCTCCTGGTGCCAGGAGGCCCATTCGGGGGGGCGCGCGTTGCTGGTGGAGAAGACGAACGGGCTCGGCTCGCTCACGCTCACCGCGACCAAGCTGGTTGCACTCCGCTCGGAGACGGAGTACGAGTCCGCGGTGTATTTCCAACTCCGGCACTGGGGCTACAACGCCACCATCAGCTTCGCCAACCAGGAGCTTGATGGGGAGGGGAAGGTGCTGGCGGAGCGGGAGTCGCCCTCCTATCTGCTGATCCCCAAGTATGCTCCCGAGCAGGCCTGGCAGCGCCAATGGGCACGCTGGAAGAGCGATCCGAAGGCCGTCGCCGTACGCCTCGTCTTTCGCATCACCGGCAACGCCACGATGCTCGCGTTCGATGACTTCGAGTTGACAGCATCGCCGCCGGCGATCGAGCACGCCATGCAGGGCAGCGCGGATGACGAGCCCTACGACGAGGCGGCCGCTCGCGCCGCGCTCGCCAAGCGGCCACCGGTGACGGGATCCGTGCAGATGGTCGCGAATCGGCCGCTGTTCGTTGCGTCAGACGGCACGCGTTCGTCGCTTCTGTACAAGCATCATGGGCCGTCACGATACGCGGGCTATGCAAGAGCGGGGATCCACTTTCAGGTGTGCGACGCCGATCTGGACGTGACTGCGGGCGAGAAGGGCTATGACTTCAAGGAACTGGAGAGCAACGTCCTCCATGTGCTTTCCGCCGATCCGCAGGCCTACGTGGTCCTCGCCATCAGCGTTAACCCGTCGAAGAAGTGGGCGGAAGTCCACCCCGATGACATTTGGGGCACCGAGTCGGGAGCACGCGCGGCCGCACCGTTCTTCGAGGAGCGCCCGCATCCGAGCTATGGCTCCCCGGTCTATCGAGAAGAAGTCGCGCGGGGACTGACCGCGCTCGGCCACTATCTGCGTATCAGCGAAGTGGGCAAGGTTGTCGTTGGTTTCCACTTCCAGGGCGGCAACGACGGACAGTTCTATGAGGGCACGTACTCCGAACTCGATCACTCTGCCGGCCACCGGAGGGGATTCCAGCAGTGGCTGCGTGAGGTGTACCACGATAATGTGTCGGCCCTGCGCGAGGCGTGGGGCGATCCATCCGTCACCTTCGACACGGCGCGGATCTGCTCTGAGGCCGAACGCAACGCCGGGGACCCGTTCCTGCGGCGCCGAGGCAAAGAGCAGTGGGTGGCGGACTGCCAGCACTTCCACAATCTAGCCCCCACGCGCATGCTGAACGAATGGGCGAAGGTGCTCCGGGGGGCGATGGGCCGGCCCGTGTTCATGACCACCTGGCGCCCGGATGCGATTCACGGGCACGACGTCAACATCTACGCCGTTTCGGATCTGCTGGACGCCCCTGACGGGCTCGACGCGACGGTGGCAGTGCAGGAGTACTACGGCTGGCGGCAGCTCGGCGGACCCGGGGGAAACGACGGGACGTTCGGTTCTTTCCGGCTTCGCGGCCGCGCTCAGGTTGCCGAGATAGATTACCGGACCTACCGCGCATGGATGGGGGGGGAATGGCACCAGGAGCAGCTTGGCGCGACGCTCACCCCTGAAGGATTCCGCGCTCAGATTCGCCGCGACGTGGGATTCTCTGCCAGCCACGGTATGGCGGCCTGGTACCACGACTTCGGCGCCTGGTACGATGCCCCTGATCTCTGGCCGGTTATCGCCGAGTCGAACAGCATCATGGAGTGGGCGCACCGCGAAGATGCGCCATCGCCCGTCGCCGAGATGGCCGTCTTTATCGATGAGGACATCGGCTGGCGCATCAACCCGAAGGACTTCGGTCGCGTGTGGTCGTCGCACAACCAGCAGCGCTGGGCGCTGAACCTCTCCGGCGTGCCCTACGATCTCTACTTTCTCGATGACATCCGCAACCCGAACCTGCCGGATTACAGGGTCTATCTCTTCCTGACCAGTTATACGCTGACCAAGGCACAGGCCGCGGCGATCCAGCAGCGCTGCCGCCGGACCGGCAAGGTGCTGGTGATCGAGGGCACCCCCGGCATCGCGTCGCCAGCGTACGACGACCCGGTGGCGTTGGTTCGAGAGTTGACGGACATCGTCTGCACGCTGCTGCCGAAGGGCACGCCTCTCGCATCAGCCCCGATCGCCACATGTACCGATCCCATCGCCGCGGGCCTCACCGACGGCTTCACCAGCAGTGGCGCCGCCGACCAGTGGGTGCTGTCACCGGATGATCCGCAGGCCACGGCGTTCGGTCAATTCATTCTCGCGCACCGCCCCTCGCATGCGCTCAAGCGCACCAATCGCGGGATCACCGTGCTGCTGCCACCGGCCCAGTACTACGCGGGACTAACGTCGCAACTCGTGCACAACCTGGCGACACTGGGCGGCATCCGGACGCTGGGATCCACCGGGCAGGCGACCTACGTGGGTAGCGGGGTCGCCGTTTGCCACCGCGTGCAACCGGGCCCGACCACCGTCATCTTTGCCGAGCCAGTTGATCTGATCGACCTCGACGGCACAACCGTTCTCGCCCGCGGAGTCACCAAGTGGGACCCCGACCCGGCGATACTGGATACTGCAGTGGTCTTCTATAGGGCGGCGAGATAGGGCGGGCGGTGACGGAGCCCCGCCCCCACTTGTCGAAAGTGCCGGAGCGGCCGGCTTCCGCTAACGAACCGGCCCCGAGGCCGAGATGCTTTCCCGCAGAACGACCTGGCTATTGACAACTGCGAGCTGGGCGACATGCTGAGCAGAAACGGCCTGACCGCCATGGGTCCAGGCGGGGCGCGCTGTCAGCCCGTCTCCGTGACAGATCCGGCTGCACCAGCGCTGGAGCCCCTGGTTGGCACGCAGTTCGCCACTTTGGCGGCCGAGCCGATGGAGACGTGGAGCTCGGCCTACTCGGTCACAGCCGACCTTCCGCTGGAGTTCTACCGCGAGCTGGCGCGCTACGCTGGTGTGCATGTCTGGAGCGAGAAGGATGACACCTTCTGCGCCAACACGTCCTACGTCTGCCTCCGCGCCAATAGCCCCGGGCCACGCGCCATCCTCGTCTCCCGGCGCTGCGACCCGTGGGATGCGATCACAGAGGGGTCTCTCGGCAGAGGCAGCGGGAAACTCATCCGTGATTTCGAGCACGGGGAAACGGTCACCCGCAGGTGGCAGTGAGCTCCCTCGCCAGTCAACGCGCGAGTCCCGTCGGCAGCGCAGGCCAGTGACGAACGCACCTCGCGATCGCAGGGATGCAGACCTGGGATCGGTACTCGGCCAGCCCAGACGCCGGATCACAGCGCGCGCGGTGATCATCGGCTGCATCAGCATCGCTCTGCTCTCGCTCGTCAATCCCTATCTGCAGTTCATGCTCGATAGCTGGTGGATCGTGGGGGTGGGGTCGCTGCTGAGCGGGCCCATCCTGACGCTCTTCCTCCTGGTGGCACTCAACGGCCTGCTCGTCCGACTCTGGCCGGGGAAGGCGTTCACGCGCACCGAGCTGCTGGCTATCTACGGCATGGGCATCGTCTCCGAAGGGTTCCTGGGTCACGGCGGCTTGCCGTACCTGGTATCCTACATCACCTATCCCTTCTACATGGCGACCCCGGCCAACAACTGGCAGCATACCATCCTGCCCTACATCCCCACGTGGCTGTCGCCCAGCACGCTCCAAGCTTCCTACTGGTTCTGGGAAGGAGTCCCCTCCGGGTCGAGCATTCCGTGGGCAGACTGGCTCGCTCCCGGCCTCTACTGGTCTCTGTTCACCATCGCCCTCTTCGCCGGCATGTACTGCCTGGGCGCGCTGGTGAGCAGAGACTGGATCGATCACCAGCGCCTCACCTATCCCTTGGTTGACATTCCCCTCTCCCTCACTGGCGACGGTGAACGGCCGACCCTGGGCTACAGCATTTTCGGCAATCGCATCTTCTGGATCGGCTTCGCCGTTCCCGCGTTCGTCGCCATGCTCCACTGGCTGCACCGCTTCTATCCGAACGTCCCTGAGACCAGCATAGACAATGGTGTCCAGGTGGGTCTGCCTCTCCTCGGCATGGGACTGCCCTGGAGCGCGCTGGGAGACACCCACTTCAGCGTTCCCCTCGACATGTTGGGGGTGATGTGTCTCATCCCCAGTGAAGTCTCGCTGAGCCTGTGGCTGTTCTACGTGCTCTACAAGGCCCAGTTGCTCGCATGGGCCTCCCTCGGCTTCATGGGGGGAGCTCGCGCCGCCTCCTCTCTCCAGCCAGGCAGCTTCATCCGGTTCGAGGAGGTCGGAGGCTACCTCGCCCTCGCCTGCATCCTCCTCTGGGAGTCCCGCGCCGCCATCCGCCGCGTCCTCTGGAGCCTGCTGGGCCAGCACGATGGCGCAGATGCCTACGAACCATTGGGAGGCCGGGGAATGGTGCTCGGGTTCCTGCTGGCGGTGGGAGTGATGCTCTGCTTCGGCCTGAAAGCGGGCATGTCGTGGTGGTCGCTGCTGCTCATCATCGGCATCTTCTACGGTTTCTCCCTCAGCGCCAGCAGGCTGGTGGCCGGTGGCGGCGTGATGTTCGTCGCCTGGGGGGCCATGCCCCGGGAGGTGATCGTCGGCCTGTTGGGCGCGACACCTCTTCGAGTCCAGACCCATGTCATGTACGCCTACATGAACGGCGTCTATATGAGCGACCCCTACAACCTGGTCATGCCCCAGATGATGAACGGCTTCAAGCTCATCCGCAGGGAGCGCATCAATGGCCGTGTCTTCACCGCTGTCGCGGCACTGGCGGTAGTGGTCATGCTCGCCGCCGGCGTGCCGGCCATGTTGAAGATGATCTACTCAAACGGAGGGACCAAACTCGCCGATTGGCCCTTCAGCTCCTGGCCGCGGGGGGGTATGAGCGATGTGGACGCCAGCCTGCGCAACCCCGAGGCCCCCGACAACTGGCTGCGACTGGCGGTCGGGGTCGGTGGCTGCGTGATGCTCGCGCTCTCCTGGTTCCAGCTCAACGTGATCTGGTGGCCGGTGAGCCCAATCGGTTACATCATGGCCAGCTCCTGGGCGATGGACAACATCCTCTGGGGTGCGGCCCTCGTCGGCTGGCTAATCGTGTCCACGTCCAAGCGCTTTGGCGGCCTGCCCCTCTATCGTCGTCTCCACCCCGCCTTCATCGGCCTGGTGATCGGCAGCTACGTGGGGGGAGGCGTATTCGGCCTGTTGACGACTATTATGGCTTACGGGGGCCAGCCCGCGGCGCGCGTGTGAACCCGCGCCGCAAGGGAACGATCAGGACTGCAGGGGAATGTTGCCGTGGGATCGTTCGCCTCGATCACCATCCCAATCTTGCTGGTGGCTAGCGCTGTCTTATCCTGGGTGCCGATCTGGCCGCCAAACTCTGCGCAGCACGCGGCAAACAGGCCAGCGCCGGCAGCATTTCGAACGTGACCTCCGACAGGCGCGCGGAGTGGTAGTCAAGCTCCGTAGCCGCAATGTCGACGGCTGGCTCGAATCCTATTAGCTGTCCGCGGGCATCACCCCTTCGGCCTCAGACGCCGCCCACCCAGGTGCAGCACGAACAGCACATAGGCCGTGCTCAGCCCGGAGAGGGTCCATACTTCCTTGGTGAACACATCGACACAGAGCAACACTTCGGCGTGGCGGAAAGAGGCAAGAGGGAATCTGATCTCCAATGAGCCTGTAGCGGGGGGCAGCAGACTACAGCACGTGGCAGAACATAACGAGAGGCTGGCCGCTGGCCAGCGAGAAGTCAAGGGGCGATCCCGAACCATGTTTCCTGTCCCGCCTGGACCTGCAACGAATCCTGGAACCCTGGGCGGGTGGAGGCGAGCGTCCGAGGCAAGCCGATGAGAGTCGTCTCCGCGAGAATCTATCTGGTCGAGATCGACGCCCGCCGCCCAGTGATACTGGAGGCGACTACCGACGCGGGTGTGACGGGCATTGGCGAGGCGGCCGTTGCATATGGCACTGGGGCAACAGCAGCGGCCGCGATGGTGAAAGAGTTGACGGAACGGTTCCTGCTGGGGTCGGACCCGTTCCGCATCGAGGACACCTGGAGCCGAATGTACGACCACACGTTTTGGGCGAAAGGCGGCGGGCCGATCATCTACGCTGGCATCAGCGCCATCGAGCAGGCGCTCTGGGATATCAAGGGGAAGGCGCTGGGAGTCCCAGTCTACGAGATGTTGGGGGGCAAGTGCCGGGATACGGTGCGGGTGTACGCCAACGGATGGTCGTTCCGCTGCCTCAAGCCGGAGGAGTTCGCGCGGGAGGCAGAGCGGGTTGTGAGCGACGGCTACACGGCACTGAAACTGTACCCGCTGGCGCAGCCGGACAGGAGCAATCCGCACGGCAGCTTGAGGCACGTGTCCCGCCGTTCGATCGACCGAGAGGCAGAAGAGTTGGCGGTGGCGCGGGTTCGTGCGGTGCGAGAGGCCGTCGGACCGGCGGTAGACGTCCTGCTCGATATGAGCGAGGAGTTGACGCCCGAGGCGGCCATCCGTTTGGGGAGGAAGGTGGAAGAATTCGATATCTTCTTCTTCGAGGAACCGGTCGATCCGTTCGACGTGGCGGCGCTCAAGAAAGTGTCTGAGCACGTGAACCTCCCGATCGCGGTCGGTGAGCGGCTCTACACACGCTACGGATTTCGGCCGGTGATGGAACAGCGCGCAGCTGACATCCTGCAGCCGGATATCGGGAACACGGGCGGGATCATGGAAGCGAAGAAGATCGCGGCGATGGCGGAGACGTACAGCATGCGGATCCAGCCTCATGTGTGTGCCAGTCCAGTCTCAACTGCTGCGGCGCTCCAACTGGACGCGTGCATCCCGAACTTCATCATCCAGGAGCTGTACCCATATCGGGCCCCGGGGCATTTTGCGGTCGTGGATCACGCGCCGGAGCTAGACGCGAGGGGCGGACACCTGCCGATCCCAGCTCGCCCCGGCCTTGGCGTAGAGCTCGCTGCCGATCGAGTTGGCCCTTTCCTGTGGGCCGAATGCAAACAAGACTAGTCCCCTGATGCTAGCAGCATCCCGCAATCCGACTCACGCAGCGAGCATAGCGGCTGAGATCGCGATGAGAAGTGATCGCGTGCATGAGCGATGTGCCTCGCGTCACGGGAGGTCGCAGGCGCCGTCGCGCGCCGCCACTCATAGGTGGCGACGCCGGTTTCATTCATTCGACAGGTATCCTAAGCCCACTCGGCAGACACCGACACGCACACCCAATGGGGCCCGATTCGTGTCAGGTCACCGCTCAGCGCAGTCCGAGAAGCGAGCGTTCCTGGATGCGGCCCACTTCTCTCAACCTGTCAGCGGCCGCCGCTGCCTGTGCCACGAGTCTCCGGCGCTGTCCTGGGCCGGCCAGCCCCAGTGCCGTCTTCATCCGCAAGGCCGATCTTCCTACCTCCTGGCGCAGTTCCGTTATCGCCATATCGAGGGCCTTGCCGCGCGCTCTACCAGCGGACAGCAGGCGCTCTGCTGACCCCGAGGCGCTCTCCATCATCCGCCCCTGGCCATAGCTCTCACTCAGGGCCAAAACGAGTTGCGCGCTGCGGAGGTCCGCATTGGCGATGAAGCAGCAGTAGGCCGCGCCGATGGCGCTGCCGTGCACCAGCGATCGCCGATCCACCGTCTCCATGGTGTCGGCGGTGGTATGCCACTGCCGGTTGGCGCTGCCGATGAACGGGCAGGGAATGCCGATCTCGCCCTCGGCGATGATGCTGTCCGTCCCGCCATTGTAGTCGGCCGCGATCCAGTTGTAGGCAGCATCTCTGGGCGCCAGCCACTGGGTGGTGATCCACTCGATCAGCGGCTCGGTGAACGCCGGGCGATCGGCCGGGTTGCGGGTGATGACAAGCGGTATCTGGGCAACATGCTCGCGCTGCCCCAGGCTATCGAGGCAGATCCCGGCGGGCGTGTGCCGGATCTGCTCCCGGTGGGCGTGGAGATAGCACATGATGCCCTGCACCTCAAGCCCCTGGACCAATCGGATGCTCCGCTCGGGCTGCGACAGCGCGCCCTTGCGGATCAGGCCCACCAGACAGGAAGCGACCTCCAGTGAGGCGGCGCAGCCGGAGGCATTGTCATTGGCTCCCTGCTCGTAGAGGTGCGATACACAGAGCACCTGTTCGTGGCGCTTGCCCGTACCGGGGATGACGCACGTGATCGCCGGGATCGTGCCCTTGGAGAATGCGCTGTCGACCACCGCGCGGACTACGATCCGCTCCCGGCGAAGGCGCCTGCGAAGCTTCTCTCCCTGGGCCGGCGAGAGCACGAAGCCGAACATCCCATTGCTATTGCCGGAGATGTGCATCCAGTGCATCTGATGGTTCCAGTCCGACGGGTCCGGCACCAGATCACGGAGAGTCAGCTTCGGAAGCCATACCGCCAGCAACGCGGAGTCGCGGTTGACGAGGAAGTCTGAAAGGACGCCGACCGCCCCCATCTTCGCCGCCACTGGCGCCACCTCGGCTCCATGTGCGCGGGTGAAGACGATTCTCCCGGTGACGTCAACATCTCGGTAGTCCTCCGCGCTCCGCCCGTCGTCAACTTGGACCAACTCGGTTTCGACGCCGCCTTTTGGCGTCGGCGCGCTGTACGTCATCAGCGCCCGTGGCTCCCGGCGATAGTGGCCGAGTACCTCGCGGGTAGGGCGGACGATCTCCAGCGTCGCCTCCCTCACTTCCCAAGTGGGCCAGACCTGGTGGCCGAAGAATCGGCTCTCACCATCCGCCGGGCACTCGAACACCTCGACCTCAGCCGCGCCGGCCGATTCCATCTCCGCCGCCACGTACTGCGCAGTCCGTCGCCACGCGCTCATGGTCATCCAGCGATCCGACTGCCATATCGCCTCAGTCCGTCTCCAAACGCGCTCCGCGTCGATGCCACTCTCTACTGCGTTCAGCATTTCCTGGATCATCCACAGCTCCTCCGTCTGCTTGGGGCGCGGGCTGTTTGGCTGCCGGCGAGACATGCCTGATCAGCAAATGACCACGAGGCGCGATCGACAGTGCCTCAGCCCATAGTCAGCGATGTCACCACAACACCCACATATCTTCAGTGTACTGGAGCCGAGCCTTGGACCGAGAAGGACACCCTGCGGGTGTCAAATAGCGATGGGAGTGCGTCCAGATAAGCCGTGCATGGCTTACCGGTGAGAGTCCGGTCTCGGGAAGGCCCCAGCCGCCGAGTAGCTGAGCGGTGACGAAGTCCCA